>PWSL01000507.1 GCA_003563255.1 Desulfonatronospira sp.
AGCGCAGAATGTGGCCGATAAAAAGGACATCACCCTAAAGAGCGACATCCCCTATGACCTTGTAGTTCTGGTTGACCAGCTCATGATCAATACTGTGATCCGCAATGTGATCTTCAATGCAGTCAAGTTTACAAATCGTGGCGGCAATATCTCCATTACCGCCAGCCAGACAGGCCCTGACGTTCAAGTCTGCATCAGTGATAACGGCATTGGCATGAGTGAATCTATTCTTTCTACGGCCTTTTCTGTTGATAAAAGCAAGAGACAGCTGGGCACAGACGGAGAAAAAGGAACCGGCCTTGGGCTTGTCCTGTGCAAGGAGTTTGTTGAACAGCATGGCGGCAGAATATGGCTGGAAAGTGACCCGGGCAAAGGGACAAAGGTGTTTTTTACCTTGCCGGGTGCTTTCGGCTTTCGGGGTCGGACCTAACTAAGACATTGAACTAATTGAGTAAAGGACCTCTACAGGGCCTTAAAATTGTCTTAGGATGCCTTTTTTGGGGCCAAAAATATACAAAACGCCCGTTTGAGCCAAAGCGTAAGATATTTTGTCTCTCGCCCCCGGCACCTATCTTTTATAAATGCCTTGATTATTCCCGGGTTATCAAATTAGAGCAGCTTCGTGCTATGAGCATACACCTTCCCTGAGATATGTGCCGGGCAGGCTACTCGAAAGGGAGTGCAACCTGGTGGATAGAAGAGACCAAATTCGACCTGCCCAATCAACCAGGCATCTCGTAATTTTTTCCTGCCGGGCATTGACATTCATGTTCGCCTTATGTATTAAAAAATCTGCAACTTTAATTCAATACGCGGTACGAAATCATACATTTTTGTTCACAAAAGGCCGTGAATGCCGGCAATAAAGGGAGACCATGTTTCATCGCCGGATAATAGACGACATTGCGGGATGGTTCCGTCAGAAACAGCGCAGACCCCTGGTGATCCGGGGCGCGAGGCAGGTCGGCAAGACCACGGCCGTGCGCCTGGCAGCGCAGCAACTGGGCCTAGGTCTTATCGAGATCAACCTGGAGCGGCATCTGGACCTGGAGTCCCTGTTTCAGAAATTCAGCCTCAACGATCTGCTCTTCAATATCTCCCTGATCAGCGGCCAACAGGTCTTTGCGGACGCGCGGCAGATTCTGCTCCTTGACGAGGCCCAGACCACGCCTTCGGCGTATCCGTGCCTGCGCTACCTGGCCGAGGAGGCGCCGGAACTGCCGGTGATCCTCACTGGCTCTTTGCTGGATCAGGTGCTGCAGGATCAAAAGCTGTCTGCGCCTGTGGGCCGGGTTGAAACCTGCTTCATGGGGCCATTGACCTTTGAGGAGTATCTTGCGGCCGCGGGGGAGGCAAAGGCGATGCACGCCCTGCAGATGCTCCGCGCGGACAACATGGCCGCAATTCCTGATTCCGTTCACGAAAACCTGATGCAGCAGGTCCGGCGGTACACGCTGATCGGGGGCATGCCAGGCTCCGTGCAGCTCGCCCTGGACAGCGGGTTCAACCATGCGGACGTGGTCAAGTACCAGGCCTCCCTGATCCAGACCATCAAGGATGACTTCGCGAAATACGCCGGAACGCTGGATGCTCTGCGTTTGAACGCCTTTTTTAACGGAATCCTTAGGCAGATCGGGAGCCAGTTCTCCCACAAGCTGGCCAACGAGATGGCCATGGCCAGCAGCGGCGACAGCCGGCAACTGAACGCGGCCATTGAGCGTTTCCAGCAGGCCAGGCTTTTCTACCGCGTTCTGCACTCCAACGCCGACGGAATCCCCCTGGGCGCGGAGACCAGAATCCGGATCAGCAAATTTCTTTTCCTGGACATCGGCCTGCTTTTGGCCGCCCAGGGCATTCCGGCCCAGGCGGTCATGAGCGCCCCCATAGAACTGGTCCACCAGGGAGTGATCGCAGAACAGTTTGTCGGCCAGCAACTGCTCAATGCCCAGAAATCCTTTGCTCAGCCGGAACTCTACTACTGGCAGCCCCCCAGATCTCAGGGACAGGCGGAGGTGGATTTCCTGGTCGCCTTCGGCAGCCGCATCTGTCCGGTGGAAGTCAAGTCCGGGGCCACTGGCACGATCAAGTCCCTGCACTCGTTCGTGATCAAGAAAAAGGCTGACCTGGCCTTCCGCGTCAGCTCGGCCAGGCCCGGGATGCAAAAGCTCACCGCCAGGATGAACAAGGCCGAGCACCCCTTCACACTGCTTAGCATTCCGTTTTACCTGGTCAACCAATGGGAACGCCTTGCCGCCGCCGGTGATCCTTAGCTTATGGGGTCGGACCTAAACAAGTTATTAACTTGAGAGTTCAAAATTCCTGGTTCTTCGTTTCTGGTTTTATGAAATAAAGTCAATAAATTTGGTAACTTATCACAATAGTTTTTGGTTAACATCAGCCTTACCTGGTCAAGAATTATTAGCCACAGACAATAAGCCAGACTGAAAAGACAGACACAGGATATCTTTCTGCGGACGACCTGTCCGCCGAAAAGCTGTCAGCACCTGCGGAGCAACACTCTGCCTCGCCGCAAGGCGATGGCATCCTTTCCATCTGGCAAGTCGCCACGAGGAAAATATTCAGTCTGTCTTACAGTCTGCCTTTACGTCGAGCGCAGCGGGTGGCTGATAAATTCTATAAACCTTAGCCACAGGCAGGCTGCCTGTTATGATGAATAATTACTAATCCCTTAAAGCCTTCATGAATGCCCTTTGAACTGTATATAACGGCTATGCCTTAACAGTAGTCAGAAAGTGAGTTTGAAAGGAATACCATTCGAAAGGATCATTTGCTAGGAGGGTGGGACCACCTGCGGAGCTTGCACTAGTCTTGCATCTACCGCAATTTTTTCCTCGCTATTGAAAGAGTCCCTGCCAGCAGTCATAACCTTTCTATCTTGTACTCGGAGCTGGCTTCATTCAGAAGTTGATCCCAATCATCCGGCGGATTACCCTGGTGCAGCATTTTCTTGAAAACAGTGTATGGATCTTTTTTTCCTTTTGCCTGGCGCAGGGTTTGCTGGTCATTGACCCAGGCATAGATAATGATCTTTGAAGCAGAGTCGTAGCGAAAAAAGAGGCGAAAGCGC
This sequence comes from Desulfonatronospira sp., assembly GCA_003563255.1. GTDB lineage: Bacteria > Desulfobacterota > Desulfovibrionia > Desulfovibrionales > Desulfonatronovibrionaceae > Desulfonatronospira. Next base: position 3,089 of record PWSL01000507.1, read on the forward strand.
CTGCCTATCCTGGCCCTGCACCAGTGCCTGTGATCCTCTCCCAAAGTGTTGCCCTGGCGGTACACGGGATGACCAGGATCGGCAGGTATGGTCCTTAACATCAGCCTTGATAGCGCATGAAACAGCTTGACATTTGCATTGGCCTGCCAGCCTTCAGGGTCGGAAGACCTGGCGCGTTGGCAAGCTGCAGAAAGGCGTTTCAGCTGTTGGATCAGGGAGTCATGAAAGAGCAGAGTCCAGCCATGGCTCTGCATTACAGGTCCACATCTCCAGAGATTTCTTGATCATGGTCTTGATCGTATTCAAGGGCCGTGACCAAGCTTTTGACAAGATCGTCCGGGAGAACTGAAACATGGCGGCCGTGCGCGATGTCCTGTTCCAGCAGATTCAAAAAAGAGGCTACAGCCGGGTCATTGTGCTCATCTTCGGCGCTAATCACGATTTCATTGCCGCGGAGGGTGAAGGCCAATCTGGACCCTGCATCAATATTCAGAGCCTTACGGATGGCTTTGGGCAGGGTCACCTGGCCCTTGGAAGACATGGTGGCCATTTCTCTAATTGTCGTCATGCTCGTTGCTCCTGTTTCTTGTAAAAGTAAGAATTATTTCTTACCATGTCAATCATAAACATTCTTTCAAACGAAAATCAGCAAACAGTTTTAGACTTATTGATGCAGGAAGTTACATCTTAAGCATATCTGAGCGTTTTAAGTTTCAAAAAATGCTATAAAGCCAGTGTGCTGTACGAGAACTTTTGACTGTTTAAAGGATCAAATGATGTCTGAAAAAACACTGAACACAATCCTGGTAGTTGACGATACAAAGACCATTCGGCACATTACCAAGAAAACTCTGGAAGCGGACAACTACGTTGTCCTTGATGCGTCGAACGGCCCTGAGGCTCTGTCAATCGCAGCAGACAAAATTCCTGATCTGATTCTGCTGGACGTGATGATGCCTGACATGGACGGATTCGAGGTCTGCTCCAGGCTCAAGGCCGATATCTGCACCAGAGATATACCGGTGGTCTTCATCACTGCCTCGGGCAATAAAGAACACGAGGTAAAAGGTTTGGACCTGGGCGCCGAGGACTTTGTCCACAAACCCTTCCACGAGGGAGTCCTTCTGGCGCGGGTGGGGCAGATACTGCGCAGGCTGCAGGCAGAGGAACAGTTGCGCACAAGCAGGGAGAGCCATCGCATGCTCCTGGACAGTATTGAAACCCAGGTCTGGCATCTAGCCGACGAACATACTTACGGGGCGGTTAACAAGGCGCACGCGGAGTTTTTTGGACTCTCCCCAAGTGAGATCGCCAATAAAGACATTGACCAGTTCCTGTCGGAAGGACTGGTTGTTGCCAGTCGCAAAGGCAATCGGGAAGTCTTTTCCAGAAAAGAGCAGATTCACATAGAAGAATGGGTTTCCAATGCATCTGGCGAACATAGACTGTTATCTATTACCAAAACACCCAAGATTGATGAACAAGGCAATGTTGAGTACGTAGTCTGCTCTGCCGTAGACATGACCGCACAATGGAAAGCGACGGAGAAGTTAAAAGTAAGTGAAGAAAAATTAAGCAGTATTTTAAACAATATGAATGATGTAGTCTGGTCCATTTCCTGGCCTGACTTAAGGCACCTCTATCTCAGCCCCTCTTCGGAAAAGTTATATGGGATATCTGCACATGAGTTTTATGACAATCCAACGTTATTCAAAGATGTAACCCATCCAGAAGATCGACACCTTACAAAAAAAGCTGTTGAACAATTATTAGAAGAAGGCGAGGCTGTGCGGGAGTGTCGCATAGTAAGACCAGATGGCAGCATTGTTTGGATCAACGATACGTCAAAAATGATTTATGATGACAATCAGCAGCCAGTAAGGGTGGACGGAGTAACCCGGGATGTCACGGAACTGGTAAAGGCACGACAGGATTTGATCCAGGCCAAGGAACAACTGAGCAACATAACGGCTATGCCTCGATAGTAGTTCACCCTACGAAAAAGTGTAGACTGCCCCTTGTTTTTGTGCGGGACTCCGGAACCGGATATACAGGTGGGGGTGGAGAGGAATGCCTTGGACTATGAGTTGAAGTAGGTTCTAAAAGTGGATGGGCTTGGGGGCAAGGCAAGAAGTTATGCTGCCTGTAAAGCCCGGCAACGCTCCAGGATAAAATGTTTTTTTCTGTTTTATGGAGGATTTATGAAGCGACGTGATTTTTTCAAGGCGGCTATTATTTCTTCAGCAGGCATGAGTTTAGTTTTTAAACATGATCTCTCCCCAGCCAAGGGAATCAATGCCAGTGTTTTTGATGGGCGAGAAGGTGTGAGGTGTTATCAAGGGCCGCCAACGGATACCATAGATACCTCCATAAGCGAGCTACTGAAAATTGGCCCCGGGCCTTCCAGTTCGCATACGGTCGCTCCCTTGAGGATAGCGGCAAATTTCAGGGCAGCCATGGAGGAACTGCCAAGGCAGCGTCTGAGCCGGGCCAGGAAGATTGAGGCCAGGCTTTACGGCAGCCTCAGCAGCACAGGCAGGGGGCATCATACCGACAGGGCCATACTGGCCGGGCTGCTGGGAGAAAAACCGGAAAGCTGTGATACGGACCTTATGCAGGAACTTGGCCACTCCGGAAGAACAGACACCATCAGCGTGCAGGGGCAGGATTTTGTCATCGGGGCCGAGACTATAGTCTGGGCCAAGGTGGACCACAATTTTCCCTTTGAGAACACCCTGGTCATGAGATTGCTGGATGAGCAGGGGGAGGCAGTTTTCTCCAGACAGTACTATTCCACCGGTGGTGGTTTTTTCAAATGGAAAGGACAGCCTGAAGAGGAGCGCGGCGAGCCCGTTTACAGGTACAGCAGCATGACCGGTTTCAAGAAAGTGGCTGAAAATGAAAATAAAGAGCTGCATGAGATCATGATGGCCAATGAAAAAGCCATAACCGGCAAGTCTGAACAAGAAATAGTTGCCCACCTGGATCTGGTCCTGGACACCATGCAGGAAGGTGTAATGCTTGGCCTGGAGGAGGAAGGCCTGCTCCCCGCTCCATTTGAGTTTTACCGCAAAGCCAGGCATATCCACCAGCAGGCCCTGAAAATGGAGGGAGGAGACAGGTTTATGGGGCTGGTAAGCAGTTACGCCCTGGCTGTTTCCGAAGGCAATGCAGCCGGAAGGCTGGCCGTTACTGCGCCTACTCTGGGATCTGCAGGGACCATTCCGGCTGTTCTGCACCTTATGCAGCACAAGCTGAATTACTCCCGGGATGCCATGCGCAGGGGGCTTCTGGCTGCTGCTCTGGTTGGGTTTTTATGTAAAAATAACGCCAGCGTGGCCGGGGCTGAAGTGGGTTGTCAGGGTGAAATAGGTGTGGCTTCGGCCATGGCCGCGGCTATGATTACCCATGCCGGAGGGGCTTCCCTGCAGGCTACAGAGACAGCAGCTTCCAGGGCTCTTATGCATCATCTGGGCATGTCCTGCGATCCTGTGGGCGGTTTCGTGCTGATTCCCTGCATCGAAAGAAATGCATTCGGCGCCCTCAAGGGGTACAACGCCTACCTGCTGGCCACCAACGAGATGTTGTCCCAGATGTGGGGAGGGCTGGACCGGACAATCGCGGCCATGCTGGAAACCGGCAGAGCTCTCCCCCGTGCGTACAGGGAAATGGGTACAGGGGGCCTTGCGGTAACCTTGGTGGATTGCTGAAATCTGTCTTTTCCACAGGGTTCCTCACGCTCTTGTGATAGTGCATGATCTGAAAAGAGAATTTTTAAAACTGCCAACAGATGCCCGACATCTATCCTGACACATGGGGCTGCCGGGCAGTGGGGGCGGGACATGGAAACAATGCTGGAAAAACAAAGTAATTTCTTGATGCTGATTATCAGCCAGAGGGCCGACAAATGAACACTTCTGGAAACACCAGGAACAGATATTATCAGATTCAGGCTCTGGCAGGTGCTTTGCTCGCCGCAGGCATACTTACCATTGTTTCTGTCCTGTATTTTGGAGAGATAAAAGCCGGGTTCCCTGTCCATGCGGTCATGTTTATGGAAGGACTTTTAACCCTGCTCACTGCTATTGCCCTGCTGGCAGTTATTTGCTTTGCAAGAAAATGGACCAGGCCTGAACAGGGCAGAATATGGCTCATGTTGACCCTGGGTATCGGCTTGATTTTTGTCTACTCGGCAGCAGACGTTGCAGATAACTTTCTGATTGTACACCATGGGGACGGACTGCTGGAACTCTACAAAGAGGTGGCCTTGCTGCTTGGCGTCACGGTTCTGATGACTGGTTCTTACATCTGGATCAGAGACCTGCTGCGCACTCGGGAACAGCTTTTAGTCAGAGAGCAAAGATTGAGCGAGAGTGAATCCAGGTTCAGAAACCTGTTTGAGCTTTACCCCGACGCAACCCTGCTCATTAATCCGGAAACAGCCCTGCCGGTACAGTTCAACAGGATGGCCCATGAACAGCTGGGCTTCACCGCCCGGGAATTCGCCGGGATGACTATCCCCGACTATGAGGCCAAAGAATCCCCTGAAGAAACCGCCCGGCACATTGAGCATATACTTGAGCATGGCCGGGATGATTTTGAAACCATGCACAGGTGCAAGGACGGCAGCGTTATTCATGTCAATGTTACAGTCATGCTGCTGGAACAGGAGGATAAAAAACACTTCCTGTGTGTCTTTCGCGATATTACAGATCGTAAGGCAGCAATGCAGGCCCTTGAAGAGAGCGAGCAGCGTTTTCGAGACGTTGCCGAAGCCGCCGGAGAATACATCTGGGAGATTGACCCCAAGGGCACTTACAGCTTTTTGACTCGCAGGGTGGAAGATGTGCTCGGACGCAGGGTGGATGAAATCCTTGGACGCTCCCCTTTTGATTTCATGCCCCCTGAAGAGGCCCGAAGAGTTGAAAAAATGCTGGCTGGATGGGCTGAAAAAGGCGAATCCTGGCAGGGTCTGGAGCATCAATCAGTACGCCCGGACGACAGAATTGTCTGGCAGCGGGTGAGCGGGATGCCTGTAAAGGATTCAGAAGGTGAGCTGAAAGGATTCAGGGGTACCGGGCTGGATATCACTGTAGAAAAGGAAGCCAGGCAAGCCACGCAGGAATTGACAGAAAGGCTGCGCCTGGCAACTGAAGCAGCTGAACTGGGCATATGGGACCTGAGAATTTCCGATGGGTACCTGGAATGGGATGAGGGCATGTTTCGCATCTACGGAGTCAGCCGGGAGGATTTCACAAATTCTGTTGAAG
>PWSL01000370.1 GCA_003563255.1 Desulfonatronospira sp.
TATTCCTGGATACCGGCTTCCGCCGGTATGACATCACAATGCAACGACCTGTTTTCATTCGTCATTCCGGCGAAAGCCGGAATCCAGGTATTTTCTTAGTGTAAGATCGCCCGGAGTTATTAAGTTGCGATCCATTCTATTGATTCAATTTCAATAATTTTAAATGGTTAGCAGACAACTTGCGTTGTTGGGTTAACTTGAAAAAAACTTGATTTCTATTTTATTTTGATTTAAAGGCTCTGCAACAGCAACAAAGGCATGCTTATTGCTAATATCATTATTATGAGAAAAGTCAGAAGTCTTATCCAGCATCATTTCAACCCCCTGCATGTCTATTGCCGTCTGAGGTGTGTGGGGTTCAGGCCGCTCATGGCACAACGGGTGTGTACCCTGTACGAAAAATTCTTTTACAATTTCCTTATGCGATAACCACCCCGCCTTTCAGGCACTGTGCCTGTCGGTACACAAACCAGAGTACTCAGCGGGGGACAGTCCCCAGGGCCTGGTGCCATTAACCATCACCGAGGACCCCCTGAATGGTTGCCTCAAAACAACCTGGGCCTCTTTTCCTTGCTGGTCTTTTGAACCCTGGCCCTGGTTTTGTTGACCTTTTCCATGGAAAGCCCAGACAGGAACCGGGACTCTTTAAGCTTCAGCATTCGACCGTATATCTTTCTGCTGCCGGCATTACTCAAAAAAAGAAATCGCCTGGCCCTGGTAAGACCTACATAAAAAAGTCTTTTTTCTTCATGCTCATCGCTTTTGGGCTGACCTGTCCCGGGCTTGCCCAGCAATATATCCGCCCCGGCAAAGGGCAGTAACCCGTCCTCCAGGCAGGGTAAAAACACTGCCTCAAATTCCAGCCCCTTGGCAGCGTGCATGGTCATAATTCTGACTTTTCTGCCCCTTAGTTCCGCCTCATCAAATTCGCTCTCCAAACGGATATGGCTTATCAGCCCTGCCCAGCCGCCTTTTTCCCGGTACTCTCTATCCAGCTCCTTAAAGGCCCTGCTCTTCCAGAAAAGCTTGTCAAAGGGCGGAACTTCCTCCAGGTAGGCCGCAATCCCCAGAGGCCCTTTAGCCAGCACCTTTGTGGGACATTCAAACTTCTGTTCACTAAAACTTACTCCAAGAACCCTGGCCGCAGCTTTCAAGATCAATTCCACCCTGGGATCGCGGTAAAACGGTTCCTGCTGGGGTACACTGGCCGGGATACCCATGCGGTGCAGCTCACTTTCCAGGACCTCACCCAGAGCCTTGAAACGCACCAGGACGGCTATATCTTCCGGGGCCAGGCCAGGCTGCTCATCCTGACCGTCCATCTGCCAATGCCCGGTTCCCCCCAGCAGTTCCTTGATCTTTTGTCCCACCCAGTTCGCCTCCTGCAGGCCGTCCAGGGCATGATAATAGTACATGCGGGCCTCTTTTTCAAAACAGGCCTTCAGTCTGTCATCACCTGGAAAAAGTCCCCGGGAAAGATCCAGGATATCCTGGGCTGAGCGGTAATTCATGTGCAGGACAACGATTCTTGAATCCGGCCAGAAGGAGCTGAGCACTTCCTGGACATTCCCGGCGGCACCCCGGAAACCGTAAATTGACTGCCTGGGATCGCCTATGCCGAAAAACCCCTCCCCTTTCTCCGGCAGCAACTCTTTTAATATCATGAACTGCAGCATTGACAGGTCCTGTATCTCGTCCACCAGCACATGGGTATACGGCCGGACAAATCTGCCGCTTTGCAGTTCGTTCAACCAGAACTCCAAAAGGTCAGTGTAGTCAGCCTGGTTCCAGTCCTGCTTCTGCCTGTTGTAATTCTGACCGGGGGTAGAAACCGCCTTTAACTGCTCCCGGGCAGTACTGTTTTCCTGCCAGGCCCTTTTCAGGGCCGAAGCCTTGAGTTCCGGGTTGGCGGCCTCAAAAACCTTCAGGGCTTCTTCTTCTCCCAGGATCAGGGGTTCTTCCCCATAAACCCTTGTCCAGTGTTCAAAGGCCATGGCATGCATGGTTTCAGCCTGAGGCAGGGCCTGTTCCCGACCGTGGATGTCGGCCAGCCTCTCTTTTAATTCACCGGCTGCCTTACGGGTAAAGGTCAGGACCAGGATGTGCCTGGGATTTTCTCCCTGCACCAAAAGACTTCTGATACGTCCCATGAGGGTCTGGGTCTTGCCCGTGCCGGGACCGGCCAGGACCAGCACCGGTTTCGGCCCGGTCTCAATGGCCTGCTGCTGTTCAGCATTGTATTCCAGGACTTTTTCCATGGCCTGTCTGTTATTCCTGGAATCATCATGCCCGGTTTTTTGGCGCTCATAACCTGTTTCCTGGGCTTGCCCGGACGCAGGCATAAGCCTTTTGCCCTTTTTGAACTTTTCCCTTTCGGCCTTTGTAAAGACCCTGACCACGCCGTACTCCCCGTCATATCCAGGCTGGCGGATAACATCCCCTGAGCGCATCCTGGCGATCCCCCTGCCCAGGGGGGCATGATATCTGCCCAGGTCCTCCACCGGCACATCCTGCAGGATGCCAAGCTCCGGCCCGAACCTGTGCACAAGGCGGTTGTAAAAGCCCTGCACCTTCTTGGTCCTGGGCCCTACCCCCAGAAACTCGGAAATCAACTCCTTCAAAGGGATTACAGACGAAAAACCCGGCTGGCAATCAGGCTGCCTGGGCTCATGCCTGTCCGCCATGGACATAATCCTGTTCAGCACCCCCACTGTCACATCCTTGCCGCACACCGGGCATTTGCCCCCGTGGGCCAGGGTCTGCCGGGGATCCATGACCACCCCGCATTTGCGGTGCCCGTCCAGGTGGTACTTGCCCTCTTCGGGAAAAAATTCCAGGGTCCCCAGGAAGTTATGCTCCTGCCCCTCCCGGCGCAGTGCCCGGAAAATTCCTTCAAAGCTAATTTCCCCCTGAAACAGGTTCACTTCCCGGCCCAGATTTTCAGCGCTGTGGGCGTCGGAGTTGGACACCATGGCAAATCGGTCCAGCTGGCTCCACATCCAGTTCATCTCCGGATCCGAAGACAGCCCCGTCTCCAGGGCGAATATATGCTCTGACAGGTCACCGAAGCACTCCTCCAGGCTGTCGAATCCGGACCTGGAACCGAACAGGGAGAACCAGGGTGTCCAGATATGGGCCGGAATCACGAACCCCCAGGGATCGGTCTCCAGCACCATCTCCAGTAGATTCCTGGAGTCCAGGCCCAGAATGGGCCTTCCATCAGCCTTGAGATTGCCGATACGCTCCAGCCTGGTGTTAAATTTTAGGGCCTTTTCCAGGCTTGGCAAAAAAACCAGGTTGTGGATTTTGCGGACCTTGCCGCCCTGCTTGTAGATGGAGCTGATCTCCGCTGAAAGCATGAACCTGGTTTTGCCATGCAGTTTATGTTCAAACCCCGGGATATATGAGGATAGGTCATTGTCCTGGCGCAGCTGCAACAGGCCGTCTTCTGCCTGGACCAGGTGTTTGTGCAGCATTTGCATCCAGCCCGGGTGGGTAAAGTCCCCTGTGCCCACCACGTGAATGCCCTTAGCCGTGGCCCAGGCAGCCAGGCTTGGAGGGTCCAGGCTCCTGCTGGTGGCCCGGGAATAACAGGAATGTATGTGCAGATCAGCTATAAATGTGTCCATGATTCGCCTGTTCAGCTTTCTAATGTCTTGACGAGGACTGTGCCGGCAACTCAGGTGAAAGAGCTGCCTCTGCCCTTAGTCCGTAGTCCTTAAATGGAAGAAATTCAACACGCCAGAAGGGTGACAATCAGGGTGTGAGGGGTTGGTAACTGCCGCGGCTACTTCCCTGCGCAGTCCGCAGGATCACCCTGCAGCTTGGCCAGGGCGTGCTCCATGGCCGGCAGCACCGCTTCCAGGTTTTCCCTGACACCTTTGGGGCTTCCCGGAAGATTTACGATAATGCTTTGATCCAGGGTGCCGGCGATGGCCCTGGAGATGGCCGCATGGGGCGTCTTTTGCAAAGAGGCGGCCATCATGGCCTGCTCAAAGCCCGGCAGTCGTTTATCCAGGACCCGCAGCGTGGCCTCAGGAGTAATGTCCCTGGGACCCAGACCGGTCCCGCCGGTGGTCAGGATCAGGTCAAACCCGGCATTCAGCGCCAGGTGCTGCAAGAGAGACCGCAATAGAAAGACGTCATCGGGTATGATAAACCCCCTGCACAGGCTCAGATTCAGAAGTCTTTCCGAGGTCTCCCGAATCATGGGTCCGCTGGTGTCGACGCGCTCGCCCTTTGCCCCCTTGTCGCTCATAGTGATCCAGGCCAGGGATCTTCCCCGGCACCGGCGCTGCACTGCAATGCCCCCCTGCAGGTCAATATCCTCCAGGGCCATGAGGGTCAGCCCCAAAAACCCGGTTTCCCCTGAACCGCACATCCAGGGCTTGTCAAGCACCTGCAGCACAGGGTTTTCAAGGTGCAGAAATGTTCCAGCCCGCAGGTCGCCCAGGCCTGTATCCCGGGTTTCATAACTGCCATGCACCCCGGTGAAGCCTGACGGTCCCAAAACGCAAACCTGCCCCCCAGTCAATGTCTCTTGGCCATGAATCGTCAGCATGCCCTGCAGTCTCCCTTTGTGTTGAAAGTTGCTCTCTTGATCACTACAGCGAAACTTCTAAAATCAGGACTGGAAACTTATTGATAAAAATTGGCCCGGGGGTACCTGTCCCCAATGGAATACATGTGCCGTAATCGTAGTTTCACAGTAGTGTTGCCGGTCGACACAATAGAAAAAAGCCCGGCTCAAATCAAGACCGGGTACAGCACTCCCCAAAGCAGGCAGGTTCCAGGCCGCCCTTGACAAAAGCTTGAAATAACTTCCTGATACAGATAATGAAAGAGGTGATCGTCTTCATGACAGTATTAAGGAGATAATGATGCAAAATAAAGAACAACAACAGAAACAGGACTTTAGAAGCAATACATTTCTGCACGTACTTATATTATTGTTCATGGTCCTTCTCATACTGAACTTTGCAGCCCCCATGTGGCAGACCACGCATATCAGCTACAGTGAGTTCCTGGCCCAAGTGCGCTCCGAGAACGTCGAAGAGATAACTGTTCGCGGTGACAGGATAGAAGGATCTGTCAAGGAAGAAGTGCAGAAGGAGGACATCTCCTACACCGGCTTCGTAACTTATACTCCTGCCTTTGGAGACGATGAGCTGATGCCCCTTCTGCAGGAAAAAGACATCCAGGTCCATACCCAGCCGGAGCGAAGCCCCTTTTTCTGGTATCTGCTTCTGTCTACGGTGCCGCTTCTGCTCATCGTTCTTTTGCTTTATTCCCAGTACAAAAAGATGCAGGGCGGAGGCGGCCTTTTCGGATTCGGCAAAAGTCAGGCCAAAAAGTTTGACCAGGGCAGGCAGAGCGTTACATTCCAGGACGTTGCCGGTGCCAGAGAAGCTAAGGTGGAACTAATGGAAGTTGTGGATTACCTCAAGGATCCCCAGAAGATTCATGGCATGGGTGGCAAAGTCCCGCGCGGGGTAATACTGCTGGGCCCACCCGGCACCGGGAAGACCCTGCTGGCAAAGGCCGTTGCCGGAGAATCCGGAGTTCCTTTTTTGAGTATAACCGGCTCGGACTTTATGGAAATGTTTGTCGGCGTTGGAGCCAAAAGAGTGCGCAACCTCTTTGAAGAAGCCCGGCAAAACGCTCCCAGTATTATCTATATTGACGAGATTGACGCCATCGGCCGCAGGCGCGGCTCAGGAATGGGCGGTGGCCATGACGAGCGGGAACAGACCCTGAACCAGCTTCTGGGGGAACTGGACGGCTTTGAAGAACATGAAAACATTGTGGTCATGACCTCCACCAACCGACCCGATATCCTGGACCCCGCCCTGACCAGGCCAGGCAGGTTTGATCGGCGCATAATGGTGGATCTGCCCACGGTCCGGGACCGGGAGGAACTCTTACAGGTTCACTCGAAAAACAAAAAACTGGACCATGACGTGGACCTGCAGCGCCTGGCCCGGGAAACTCCCGGATTTTCCGGGGCAGACCTGGAAAACCTCATGAACGAGGCCGCGCTAATGGCGGCCAGGGATGGCCGCAGCCAGATAAACAGCCAGGACGTAGAAACGGCCAGGGACAAAATACTCATGGGCCTCAAGCGCCACGGACTGGTCATGACCCAGGAAGAAAAGAACATGGTGGCATACCACGAAGCAGGACATGCCATCGTGGGCGCTGTCCTGCCTCACGCTGACCCCGTCTACAAGGTTTCCATAGTCCCCAGGAGTCAGGCCATGGGGGCTACCCAGCAGTTTCCCGACCGGGAACAGTACATATATGCCCGGGAGTATATCCTGGATCGACTGGCAGTGATGATGGGGGGGCGCTGCGCCGAGGTCCAGGTGTTTTCCACCGCTACCAGCGGTGCTGCCAACGATCTGCAGCAGGCTTCCAAAATGGCCCGCAGAATGGTAATGGAATGGGGTATGAGCGAGGCCTTCGAGCATATGGCCTTTGGTGATCCTGGAAAGGAAATATTTCTGGGTGAAGATCTGGGCAAGGCCAGAGAGTACAGTGAGATGACAGCCCGGAAAATCGACCAGGAGGTAGAAGCCATCCTCAAAAAGGCCTTTGAAAGAGCCCAGGAAGTTCTATCTTCCCGAAGGAGGGCCATGGACGAGCTGGCCCAGGCCCTGCTGGAAAATGACGAGGTTTCCGGAGAAACCGTGTATGCTATAGTTGAAGGGAAAGTATCTGCATAGCCCCAGTCGGGCATGGGGACTGACTCTGCAAGCACTTATTATATTTCAGATTATCTGTTTAGCACTACAGCGACACTTTATTTAAGCTGGAAGGGGACTGGCTCTTTTGCCGCCGGATCGTCCGGCCGTTTTACGGGTTGAGGTCGGCAAAAGTGCCTGTCCCCGGTGGCCGAGACGATAATATACCCAAAGTGTCGCTGTAGTGTTAGCGCTTTTATGGAAAGCAGGGGACAGGCACTCCGGGACGCACTTGAGCATCATTTTGTGCTCAAAACGACTCATTTGCTGGGACAAGCGGGTCCCGGAAGAAGCCAGTCCCTATACCACATGCAAAGCGCTGAACAGATACCTTTGATTGCTCTCACGCTCTGCGTGGGAGCATCATCCGTCGACTCTGCAGCCCCAAAAGTCCATCTATTCATTACCATAGGTATTCCGGGAGGCGTTTCCTGATTTCTTCCGGTTTTTCAATACGGCACAGATCTTTGTCCAATTCATTGCTCAGAGCCTTGCGGGCATTGTCGTTGAGGTTATTCCTGAGCATCCCCAGAAATGAAGGCGAAGCCGCAAGGACCAGCCTTTCATATTTATTGTTGTGCAGACTCTTTTCCAGATGTTCCGCAATTTTCTGGGCGAAGCGTTCCGCCTCCAGCTTGCGCCCCGGGGTCTGTTCAACAGCAGTTCTGAATTCACCCTGCATTGAATACATTCTTCCAGCCTTGTCAGATTTCAAGTCCTGATCACGCATCCGGGACTCGGGATGCTCAAACTTTTCCAGTTCAGTCAAACCACCTCCTCGGGCATTGGCTCCAAAAATTCTTGCCTGTGAACTATCTGCCACCACTACCCAGGCTTTGTAATCCATACTCTACCTCCTTGGTTTATGTTCAGGCAATAACACTGCAGCGACACTTCAGCACTACAGCGAAACTTATGATTGACCTGCGGGGACTGGCTCTCCCAGCACTTATTTTTTCCAGTAAAACCAAGATCATTATTAATAAAAATAAGTGCAGTTGGTGCCTGTCCCCCAATTGAGGCAGGCATAAATTTTTTTAGTTTCGCTGTAGTGTCAGGCGCTTAGTGAAAATTTCAGACCAACATGTTGGTCGTTAAGAAAACATTTTGCTTGCATGTTTGGGGACAGGCACCCCGGCACTTTTTTTATTGAACAAGAAAAAGAATTAGAAAAATAAATGCCGGGAGAGCCAGTACCCCTCCGGGCTGTAAGCCTCCGGGCAGGAAGCCGTGCTCAACGCGTCCTGCAAGGGTTAACCGGATGATGCCTTGAAGGGGCCACTTTTTCCGCGCAGGGTCGCGGAAAAAGCCAGGTGACTTACTCCTGAGACCCTGCCTGCCCCGTTAAACAACGCTGTAAGCGTTCCAGCTTTGCTGGGTTTAACCGGGGCCTGCCCGGTTAAACAACGCTGTAAGCGTTCCAGCTTTGCTGGGTTTAACCGGGTCACAAAAAACAAGGTATCTGTTTAGCGCTTTCAAGGAAAGCAGGGGACAGGCACTCCGGGACCCACTTGAGCATCATTTTGTGCTTAAAATATCTCATTTTTTGGGACA
>PWSL01000274.1 GCA_003563255.1 Desulfonatronospira sp.
GGACAGGCACTCCGGGACCCACTTGAGCATCAATTTGTGCTCAAAATGACTCATTTTCTGGGACAAGTGGGTCCCGGAAGAGCCAGTCCCCCTGCCACATCCAAAGCGCTAAACAGATACACATAAAGTATCGCTGTAGTGCTAGATAATCAGTAGATTAAAATAACCTTTCAGAAATAGCAATCCTCGAAATACAGGTAACCGTTCAGGAGGTTCTCAATGGTGCGGCCGGCATCTGCCCCCGGGCCGGTATCTGCCCCCCTGAATGATTACAAAAACCAGTTTCTGAAGCCGGCCAGAAAGATCAGCATTGCCTGAGGCCCTACTCTGAGTCTTGAGATCGGCTGATATGCCCTGCAGCAGGATTGTAGAGACTTTCCAGCATGGAATATTTGTGCCTGCCGTCCTGTACCGGCGGATACTTATTGGCCTGGTACTCGATTTCCTCCAGGTACTGCCGCCAGTAAGCCAGGTAAAAGGACAAAGCCTTTGCAAAGTTTCTGCCCACCAGTCCATCCACCATCAGTCTGCTGATTCTTTTCTGCCTGAAAAGAACATGCTGTGAGAGAAGAAAGACCTTGCGCTCTTCCCTGGTCATCTGCCTCAAAAGAAGTTTCAGTACACCCTTGGCCCGGGGCTGATACATCCAGAAGTACATCAGATCCAATGCATTCACTATGATTATATTGACCATGTCCCTTTTTTCATACTCAATGGTCAGCATGAGCTCCCGGGTGGACTCCAAGAGGTCCAGTACGTCATCCATGGGAAAAAGCATTTCCAGCTGGGCGTAGGTGTCGAAAAGATGCTGCATTTTGCGCCGGTAATCCATGATCCTGCGCCGGATATACAGGGCCCTGTCCGCGAATCCCTCGATGATGCCGGCCACAGTGTCCGAGGCCAGCTTGGATATTATGGCTGCCCACTGCTGCAGGATGCGGTCCACGGCTGCTACACCCATAAAAGCCAGTATCCCTCCGGCTGCCCAGTTGAAGCCCAGAGCCAGGGGGATGGCCAGCAGACTCCGGAAGAAATTGCCGATGACCGCGGCCCGGGGCAGACCCCGGAAATAGTTGTGGGTGGAAAGATACATGCCGTTTACCAGGGATATGGTGGTATATACTATTACCGGGTGAGTGGCCACAGTGGCCCCGAATCCCTGGTCAAGTATGAGAGTCTTGAGTAAATAATCCAGCAGGGGAACAGAAAACCCTGTATACATGAGGGAATCCGCAAAGCGGTCCCAGCTGACAAAAGTGCTCCACTTGGCCAGAGAAGGTCTGTTGATCCCCCCGCACCCAAGAACAGACTGGATTACGTTTCGCACCCCGGTGATGCCGAACCAGATGACGGCCCCGAAATACATAAGTATCCACCACTCGTGGGTGATAAGAAAAGTAAGGAATGCGGGGATAAACCCAATGCCTATCTTGGAGGCGATCTTTATTCGGGTGTTGAGATACTTCAGCGAGGAAAGGCCCTTGCTGCTGCCGGTACCGTTGCTTTGGTCTGCGAAATTATCGTCTTCGGTTGACTGTACTCCCCCCAGGCTGAAGATATTGCTTTTTTCCGGAGACAGGCTGTAATAGTCCTGGATCACCCATTCCCTGACTCTCTTGTATTCAAGCCTGTTGATAAGAGGCAACTTTTTCAGAAGCCTGGAAATGCCGATTGTCAGTAAATTGTAGCGGTTTTTAGGAAGGTAGGTATCCTGAGTAAGGGACTTTATACCCACTTCCATTCTCTGATGCGTCTGGTTGTGCCGGCTCATGAGCTGTCTGCGGGCGCTTTTAGGCAGTGATTCGGCAAGAACCAGGCCCATGCCATACACCCTTCCGGACCGTCCGGTGGAATCAGATCCGATGCATCCATACAAGGGACGTTCTTTATAAAATAATTGCAGTGCTGAAATGTCGCAGAGGATTTCCACCAGCTTGTCCCGCCTGGATGCGTCCAGGGTCTGCTTATTTTCAGCTTCCTGCACAAGTTCGCTTAAGTATTTTTTGAGCTTGATGACGTTTCCCGCATTGATGGCGTTCTGCAGGTTGATTATTCTCTCCTTGTCATGCTCTCTTCCCAGCACCTGGTTCTTGAGATTCAAAATTTCCAGATGGGTGATCATACCCTTGCAGTCGAAAAGTATCTCAATGACATCCTCTACCCTGAGGTCGCAGAGGTTGAGGGTGATATTTGAGTTGGCGTGCAGGCCCTTGAGCTTTTCAGCCAGTTCCGCCGGGGTCAGGGTCAAGATTTCCGGTGGATTCTCGCTTTCGAATATATCCGGGACATCCGGGTTCTGGGAACCGCGCAGATAATTTTCAATTATATCGTACAGGTCTGGTTGCTGAACCGGCCCTGTATCTTCCACAGAAGGGCCGCTGTCTTCCAGGGAACCGCCATATGGACGTGATTTTATAAGGTGCTGTCCAATAAGTTCATGGATATATTTACCCAGGTGGTGCACAGAGACCTGGCCCTGGCCAACGGAGTTCAGAAAGTCCTTTTCGTTTAATTGAGGCAGGTCTATGCCCAGTTGCCTGTTGACTTCCGGCAGGTGGTTGCGGTTGAAGGAGTGCAGAAGCCCCAGTACGTATGCTTTGTTGAGATTGGAGACTTCACGCCCCTGGTCCATGAACTCCTTGATGCGCGGAGTGCGCAGAAACTCGATAAATCCCCTGGAGTCGCTAAATCCTCTGGGAACCCAGACTATGCGGACGGGCTTGCCCCTCAACTTCACAGTGAACTCAATGCCGACCGTGACCTTGATGTCCATGATGGAAGCTGCTTCCAGGAGTTCTTCAGCCGCCTCAGTGGGCACATGGTTGTAATGAATCACCGTGAGCCTGCGAATGCCCTTGATCCATGCGTCCATTACCAGGTGAGTAGGGGATTTTCTTCCGGTAGTGTTGACATCGTGCACATGCTCGTCAAAAGCCACCTGGTTCCATTCTTCCGGCATCTCCAGGAGGTGATACTTTTTGAGTTCCGCCCGGACCTGCCTGGGCTTGCCCAGGGAAACCATGGCAAAATCCCTGGCCAGTTCAAGCTGACGTCTACAGTCGCCGTAGCTGCGCACCAGGTTTTTCATGATTTCCACCAGGACCCTGGCTGTGTTTATCCGCATGGGGCCATGAGAAGTATACAGTACTTCGTCGCGCAGAGAGACCAGGGCGCTGATTCTGTCCTGACGTTCTCCCCCTTCCAGAGATCCAAGAAGCTGGATTACAGAATAGGCGATGCGCTGTGCCCTGGGAGCGGCCATTTCCTTGATGCCGTGGGGGTGCAGGTGCGGGGCCAGCAACCTTTTATGTTCATGGTGGGCCTTTCGGGTGTAGACCTCGTTCACCATACGCAAGAGGTCATGGTCGCTTTTGTCGAAAAAAAGCCTGGAGACATTTTCCTGGTCCGGACAGTTCATGGAGGACCTTGTCTCAGAGTTCTTGTCTATATTATTCTGGATATCCATATTGTAACGCGGGTTGTGCCCGCCACCCAAATAACACTACATCGACACTTTATTTGAACTCGAAGGGGACTGGCTCACCCCGTACTTATTTTTAAAATGCCGTTAAACATCTTTCAGAATAATAAGTGCGGAGGTGCCTGTCCCCGGTGGCCGAGGAATAATTAACACAAAGTGAACTCGAAGGGGACTGGCTCACCCCGTACTTATTTTTAAAATGCCGTCAAACATCCTTCAGAAAAATAAGTGCGGGGGTGCCTGTCCCCGGTGGCCAAGGAATAATTAACACAAAGTGTCGCTGTAGTGATAAGAAAAGATTTCTTTTGTCCACCCCAAAGGTTGATAGTTTATTCACAACCATAATCTGCTCATTTGTCAAGCCTCAATGGCTGTACCGGTCTGAAACCTGAGCCTGATATCAAAAAACTATCTGTTCAGCGCTTTTATAGAAAGCAGGGGACAGGCACCCCCGCACTTATTTTTATAATGGCGTCACACATCCTTCAGAAAAATAAGTGCGGGGAGAGCCAGTCCCCGTGCCACATGCAAAGCGCTGAACAGATACAAAAAAAAAGGCCCTCCCGAGGGAGGACCTTTAATATCAGGTTGTGCTTTAACCTTAAGTATGCGCTTAAAAAACCGACTCTTCGCCTGGTTCACCATAGGGATCTTCCGCCCCGGGCTGTTCATAACCCTCCGGCGGTTCCCCATACTCAGGAGGAGTCTGTTCTTCAAAGCCTTCAGGGATTCCGGGTTCTTCCATATACTCATTTTCAGGCTCGCAACCCATGGAAAAACCCAGCACCAGTAATGCAGTCAATGAAAATAAAATGCCTTTAAGCCACATCAGCTCAAAACCTCCTGCAATTAATGCATCCCTTCAAGTCTTTCCAGAAGTTTATTTCTCAGCTCTTCATCCACCTGCGCTGCTTCCATGACCTGGTTGTAAGTCTGAACGTCCAGGCCTTGAGCTTCAACTGCCTCTACCATCTCCTCGCCGGCCTGCTGCTGCAGCTCCTGGGCCCTTTCGGGGTCGGAAACTTCGCCCAGCTCCTGCTGAAACCTTTCGCGCACCTGGGTCACAGCTTCGTAGGCATCTGCCACCTTGTCCAGCTCGGCATCGCTGACATCAACATCAGGGGCCTGCTGCTGCATCATGTCCTGCTGGTATTGCTGCTGCTGACCTTCCTGCTGGTATTGCTGCTGTGCCTGAACCTTGAATCCGAAAGCAATAACCAGTAAAAACGCTACAGCCAGACTGAAAACAATAGAACTCTTTGTGCTAAACATTTAACCCTCCAAATAGATAGATTAGATAAAATGGTTGTTAAGCTGCATTTGTTATCACTACAGCGAAACTTATAATATTTTTATAACCTGTCTCAATTGGGGACAGGCACCCCAGCACCTATTTTTCTGAAGGATGTTTGAAGGCATTTTAAAAATAAGTGCGGGGGTGCCTATCCCCGGAGGTCAATTAATAAGTTTCGCTGTAGTGTTATGCAGTAGAAAAATACCTGGCAGGATATCAGCAAATGGTGTACCAGTTTTTCACTGAACTGGCTGGCATGGCTTCAGTCAATGGATGAGAGGCTTTTTCGGCAGATCAGGGCTTGATGATATGTGTCAGGCATGCAGGGAGCTTGTGTGCATATATGGCACATGAGACGATTTTGCAGAAAAATACTGGCGTTATCCGTTCACCTCTTCTCCCAGTCTGCGGTAAAGAGTACGCCGCCCGATGCCCAGGATGGAAGCAGCCCTGCGCTTGTTGCCGCCGACTTTGTCCAGTACGTGCTGTATATAACGCTGCTCCACTTCGCAGAGGGGAGGCAGGCTTTTATCCTGAAACATGGCCTGGGATATTTGCCCGGAAATGTTCTCCTGTGCAACCTTGCGGGTGTCCCTGATACGGGCGGGCAGGTGCCTGGGAAGTATTTCGCTGCCGTCACAAAAGGTTACGGCTCTTTCAACAGCATTTTGAAGTTCTCTTACATTGCCGGGGAAATGATAGTTTTCCAGCACCTGAAGGGCCTGTTCTGAAAACCCCTGAATCTTTTTTCCGGTCTGGACGCAGAACCGGCGCAACAGACGTTCTGCCAGGAGTTCCAGGTCGCTTTCGCGCTCCCTTAACGGGGGGACCCTCAGGGTAAAAGTCTCCAGGCGGTAAAAAAGATCCTCTCTGAAATGGCCTTCCCGGACCTCTTCTTCAAGATCCCTGTGGGTTGCGGCCAGGATACGTACATCCACCTGCTCCTCAACGTTCCCGCCCACCGGGCGGACTTTGCCGTCCTGCAGAAGGCGCAGGAGCTTGGCCTGCATGAAAAGAGGCATTTCAGAGATTTCGTCAAGGAGCAGAGTGCCTTTATGTGCCTCTGCAAAAAGACCCTGTCTTGTTTTACTGGCACCGGTAAAAGCCCCGGCCTTGTGGCCGAAAAATTCGCTTTCCAGGAGATGTTCAGGTATTCCAGCGCAGTTGACTGCCAGAAAAGGCTGCTTGGCGCGCTTGCTTTCAGCGTGAATGGCCCTGGCAACCAGTTCTTTACCTGTGCCTGATTCCCCCAGGACAAGCACCGGTCCGTCAGCATCAGCCACCCTGGATATCTGATCGAATAGAAAGCGCATGCTTCGGCTCTGCCCATACATGTCATGAAAGCTGTCAGTGTTGAGTAGGCTTTTAATCTGCATGACTTCCAGGCGAAGGGCTCGATTTCGAAGCACTCTTTCCAGAGTAAGCATAAAATGATCCAGGTCCAGGGGCTTGGTCAGAAAGTCTTCAGCCCCGGCCTTGAGAGTCTCAACCGCCTTGGAGATGGTTCCAAATGCAGTAATAATGAGAAAATCAGGTTGATTGTCAGGAAAAGAGTCCCGGACTACCTGCAAAAACTGCAGGCCATCCATCCCAGGCAACCTGAGATCGCTGACAACAAGGTCCGGGTTCCAGGAGTTCAGCATATTCAGGGCTTCTTCCGCGCTGGAGCACCACAGGGCTTCCATTCCGTTGTCCTGGACTTCTTCGGTGAGCAGTTGACCCAAACCTTTATCGTCTTCCACAATTAGAACTTTGCTGTCCTTTATCTCTACCTGGATATTCATGCAATCCTCTGCTTTCTTCTGGTTATTTTCATCGGCGAGGCAGGTTAATAGCAAAGCGGGCGCCCCCCATATCGCTTTTGCCGACTTCAATGCTTCCGTTGTGCTCTTCGACGATTCCGTGCACTACTGCCAGTCCCAGTCCAGTGCCTACGCCTACATTTTTGGTGGTAAAGAAGGGTTCAAACAGCTTGGATTCTATCTCACTGGAAATCCCTGGACCATTGTCGTCCACCTGAAACCAGGCCCAGTCACCGGATACTCCCCAGCTTAGACGTACACCGGCGTTTGTTCGGGATTGAACGGCATTTTTCAAAAGGTTGACCAGGGCCTGCTCAATCCTGGTTGGTTCGACCTGTATGCTGGTATCTGTTTGCGGCTCTTCAATATAGAATTTACACCCTGTATCTCTGGCTTCTTCTCTGGCTGAAGCCAATGCGGAGTGGGCCAGTTGCTTCATGGTGACGTCCCTTTTCTGTTGCTCGTTGCGTCGACTGAAGTCCAGGAGCTGTCTGATGATATTTTCCATACGGACAACTTCCTGGCGTATTTCCCGCATGGTGTATGTAAGTTCATGGGGCAGCTGTTTGTTCCTCTGAGCCCTTTGGGCTTTTCCGCTGATGACGCTCAGAGGGGTTCCAAGTTCGTGAGCCACCCCTGCAGCCAATTGTCCCAGGGCGGCCAGTTTTTCTGCCTGTCTGAGCCTTGTCTGCAGTTCTTCCTGGAATTGCCGGCGCTGCTGGATCTCGTTTTCGGCTTTTTCAATACTGTCCAGCATAAAATTGAAGCGTTCACCAATAGTGACAATCTCCATGGGACCCTGAGGCTTGAAGCGGTGCCTTCTTTCTCCTTCAGCCACTCTGGACATGCTGTGGGTCAGTCGGGTAAAGTATTTTCCAAGGGCTTTGTAATGACCGTACAGAACCAGTCCGCTCATTAATATCATGGCTACAGCAAGCCCCATGACTCCTTTTGTTCTGATGGATTTGATATCTTCCTGGAGATCGCTTTCACGCCGGGTGAGCTGCAGTAGACCGTTGATGCGCCCCCCGGAATCCGTCAGGGGTACAAAATAAGAGTAAACCTCACGTCCGGCTACACGACCGTATTCCCCCCGCCTTTCCCCCTCCGCAGCCAGTTCGGTCAGCTTGTCCTTTTCAGGTTCTGGATCGGTTCTCCCGGCAGAGGCTATCTCCTGGCCGTCCTTGTCATAAACATTCGCGCTGTAAACCCTTCCAATGGCAAAGGCTGACTCCAGCGCCTGGAGCATGCTGCCCTCCCGGTCACGCTCCAGGGCATGACTGAGAGGCAGCTGGATGGAACGGGCCACCAGTGCCAGATCGTTTTGCATTTGTTGTTCCACCTGTTTTTCCAGGGCATTAAGGATGAGAGACCCTGTCACTGCCAGAATCAGGGCCAGAGGGATGACCACATACACCACGAGTGCAAGCCTCAGGCTGAAGAGCCTGGAAATGGATTTCATTTTTTTTCGCATGACTTCACCATCTTTAATCAATAATTGCGCATGTGTCAAATATACACACCGCGTTCAACAAACACTGCAGCAAAATTTTTAACGTGGACTTTGCCCGCAAACTTCTAAGCAACTAGAATCGTATTAACAATAAAATCAGGTACTTACAAATTTGAGGGTATTTGCTCTTGTTCCCAGGCTCCAGCCTGGGAACGTTTAGTTCTTGCGGCTCCAGCCGCTTCTTCAAAATGTGGCTGGAGCCAC
>PWSL01000449.1 GCA_003563255.1 Desulfonatronospira sp.
CCGGTGATCATCAGGAGCGGAAGACTGTCCTTTCCAGTGTTGGTCTTCGGTCCAGATTCTGTGTACGCGAGACTAATGTCTTGAACTTTTATGTGCTTTATTTGTAAACTCATGTGTACACCCCGATGTTGGGCCAGACGTTTTTGTGGTTGCTGCAAAGCAAAAAAAAAAGGTAACAATGTATCTGTATCATGTATCTGTTTAGCGCTTTGCATGTGGTGCGGGAAATGGCTCTTCCGGGACCCGCTTGTCCCAAAAAATGAGTCGTTTTGGGGTAAGCATTCAGAGGGTCGTCAGTGGTAGTTCCTGACACCAGGCCGGTTCCAGTGAATGCAGGGACAGGTTCATTGAGCAATAAGCCAACCGGTTTTTTATAAACGGAATTCGCTTTAACCCCTCAACAATCAGCCTTGAAGGAGGTATGCCAACTGGGCAAACCCGTACTCTCTTTGCTGTTCGGGTCCGACTTTACCGTCGCCTATCCAGCCATGGTCATTCTGGTCCTGGGCCTGTTCGTCAATTCCATATCCGGCTCCACCGGTGTCTTCATGAACATGACCGGCAGGCAAAAGGCCTTCAGAAATATCGCCATGAACGCCTCCGGAGTAAACATCATCCTCAATCTCATCCTCACCCCAAACCTCGGCATATACGGAGCAGCCATATCCGGCATGGCCACCATCATCTTCTGGAACCTCTACACCCTGGCCTACATCAAAAAGAAACACGGCCAGACCATCGGCTACCTCCCCCTCCTGGTCCGCTGACCCACCCTACCCCTAATTTACACATTTTGCGTCAAACGCAAAGTGTGTAACTTAACCCACTTTTTACCCATTTCGCGCTTGACGTAATGTGTATAACTTACGACGTATTTTACACACTTTTTGCAAGAGAAAGTTTGTCTCCCCGGCCATATTTTACCCGTTTTGCGTCAACGTCGAACATTCATAGTTGAAGTTGTCCGCCACTTTCTCAGCAATGGCCCGCATTTGACGGGAAAAAAGCCGGGCAGGCCAGCCTGTCCGGCTTTTTTATGGAGCATGCTTGCTGCCGGACATCAGGATTGTGCCTGAAGTGCCTGTGTCTCCTCGGAAGTCTTCACCGCGCAGAGCCTGCCGCACATGGAACAGGTCCGCCCGTCTTCTGTGATCTGCATCCTGCTGCGTACCAGGTCTGGATCCAGGGCGCTTTTTATCATGCCCTCCCAGTCCAGGGTCTGGCGACAGTGAGCCATCTGCCGGTCCTTATCAGCAGCACCCGGTAACCCTTTGCTCAAATCTGCTATATGTGCCGCAATCCTGGCGGCCATCACCCCCTGATAGACATCATCCTCTCCTGGCAGAGCCAGATGCTCGGCCGGGGTGACGTAGCACAAAAAATCGGCTCCTGCTGCTCCTGCAATAGCTCCACCGATTGCCGATGTAATATGGTCGTAGCCTGCTGCAACGTCCGTGGGCAGGGGACCCAGGATATAAAAGGGAGCATTGCGGCAGAGCTTTTTCTGCAGCTGGACCTGAGTCTTTATTTCATTCAAGGGCACATGTCCCGGGCCCTCAATCATGACCTGTACTCCGCGTTCAAAGGCCCTGCCGGCCAACTCAGCCAGAATCATAAGCTCTTCCACCTGAGCCCCATCCAGTGAATCTTCGATGCAACCGGGACGAAAACCATCCCCCAGACTCAAAGTCACGTCATATTTTTCAGCAATGCTTAAAAGAGCATCAAAGTTCTGATACAAAGGGTTTTCCTGTCCATTAACCCTGATCCACTGCATGTGCATGGAGCCTCCGCGGCTGACACAGGGCATGATGCGCCTGAAATACTCCAGGCGCTGGACTGATTGCATGGTAATCCCGCAATGCACGGTTATATAATCCACTCCCTGGCTGCACTGCAGTTCTATTTCCCGGAAAAACTCCTCAGAGGTTATGTCGTGCATGGGCCTGCCCTGCATGAGCATTTTGGCTGCCAGCCCGTAAATGGGTACGGCACCCAGCATGACAGGGCTGTTTTTCAGAAACATCCCGCGAAGCTGGTCTAAGTCTCCTCCGGTGGAAAGATCCATTATTGAATCCGCCCCGGCCCTCAAAGCAGTTGCCAGTTTCTTCTCTTCCGCAGACATGTCAGTGCATTCTCCGCTGGTGCCCAGGTTGGCGTTGACCTTGGTCTTGAGCCCTTCACCAATGGCTTTAATGGAAGCAAAGTCATGCACCACGTTTTTGGGCAGCACCGCCCTGCCCCGGGCAATAAGACTGCAAAGCTCCTCAGGGCTTAAAGGTTCTTCCAGTGCTGCTGTCTGCATTTCCGGAGTCACTACTCCGGCCCTGGCCTTTTGAAGTTGAGTATTCATGAAAGTCCTCCTGTAAGAAATTTCAGGAGGGGAGTGGTAAGCTGACCTGTGGGGAAACCGGACCTGACAGATACCGGCTGAAATGAGTCCTTGGTCGTGAGCTCGCCAATCCCTCCGCCGGTATTATCCGGATCAGGTTCATGGGGTGCTTCTCAGCCCTTATCCCAATGCTAAGGGCGCCCCCTGGCGTATCAGCAAGTCAAACATATCCTGCCTTGCAAAGCAAGAGAAATCTGTTTTCTGGTTGCTGAAATCTCTCATTGGGTAACCATTCAGAAGGTTCCTTGGTAGTGATTGCCGGCAACAGGCCTGGGCACTGTCCCTCGCTGTGTAGGCCTGTGCAGGTTCACTGAGTTTTGCGCTTGTAATTGTTTTGATTGTACCGGCAAGGTGTCGCGGGTGGAGACAGTCCCCGCAACACACTTCATGCACACATACAAATTACAGACGCGAAGTTTAGTGAAGCTGAACAATCATTACATAGCGGGGTACAGTCCCCGGGCCTTGGATCATCAGTCAACACAGAGGATCCACTGAATGGTTACGATTCCCTGATGATGACATGTGAAATTGCTAGCTGTTCAGCGCTTTGTGGAATAGTAAATGCAGGCTACGTGCCGATAACAAGGACGAGCCGGAGCATTGGTTTTGCAGATGTTTACCATGTAAAATCAGCAAACAGGCAGATGAGCCGGTGTAAATAATGATTTCGAAACTCGCTGTATCGAGACCATAGCCAGGCAGCTGTGATGAGGGTGAGCATTGATTGCACAAACTGTGCAATCACTGTGTCAAAATGCAGCTACGCAAAACTGGTGATCCTCACCGGTTAATCATTCAGGAGATTCCGAAACCGGTACCTGGAGTACTTAGGGATTAGAAAATTCTGATATACCGCCATACTGATGCTTTGCCCGCAACAATAAGGAGAAGAGTTTTTTGACAGGATTAACCCCAGTTACCACCCCAACGGGGGCCCCGGTTTAACGCAGGCAGGCTTTCAACGGTTAAGTCACTAGGCTTTTTCCGCGACCTTGCACGGAAAAAGTGGCCCCTTCGGGGCAACATCTGAAAAAGGAAGGGATCTCATACAACCACCCCCGGCCTTAAGAAGTATGGGAGTATGGGCGTATGGGAGTCAAAACATCTTTACACCCACACATGGATACCCCCATACCCCCATACTTTCTTCCATTGGGAGGGGAGTTTACGCCGTGCGCGTAATCTAATCCAGAGGGGCAGGATGTCAGAAAAAGTTACCAACATGTTGGTTTGAAATTTGTGCTAAGCGCCTAAACAGTAACGGTATATTGGTATTTTGAACATCCCTTACAGTCAGGCAATGGATACAGTGTTTAGTTCAAACCAGAAGAGGATTTAAATATATGAATGATGAAATAATGGCGCAATACAGGCTTATGACTGCAAACCTTGAAGATCTTGCAAAGGCCGGTTTGCGCAATACTGCGCTTTACGATGAGATTGAAGCAGCGGTTGAAAATATGCGTCAATATATGCCTGACCCAAAACCTTCGAGCTTCCGTAACCATTCAGGGGGATGCCGTAACCGGCCCGGGGACGGTCCCGAAGCCAGGGACAGTCCCCGTGCCAAGCCCTGATATACAGCTTTTAACCCAAAACAAGCTTATGACGTATCTGTTTAGCGCTTTTATGGAAAGCAGGGGACAGGCACCCCCGCACTTATTTTTCCAAAGAATGATTGACAGGCATTATAAATAAGTGCGGGGGTGCCTGTCCCCGTGCCACATCCAAAGAGCTAAACAGATACCTTATGACAAGTACCCCATTTTTACGGTTTTCAGAAACTCGTAATGCTCCCGTCCTCAGATGCATTCTTGATGGGCGCAGTGGTGTCAACAGTCGAGACCGATACTCCGATTACTGCAGCTTCTCAGGCAAGTTTTTGTATGAATGGCCTGGCTAACAGTCTGAAAGAGTAGGATAGCAGATTGAAAGAGGTCAGGGAGCAGCAGACTCAGCAGTAAATCTATAAGCCAGTATGGAAAACCATGTCGGCTTCTATGCTTCAAAACAGCCCTCACACAAAGTTTCTGGGGCTTCTGTCTAAACCATCCTCATCTTTCCCTTTTCAAAGCCGTTAATGGCATTTCAATCTGGATCCCGGCCCGGCAGGGGCTCCACCAGGGCCAGGGCGTGCAGGGCGAAATACGGATCGGCCCCGGGGTTGCCCGAAATGTGCCGGCCGGGAAGCCTGAGCTCCCAGGGGCTGTATTCCTGTAGGGCACGGTCCAGGATGCTTCGGAAAAGGGACAGCCTTTTTTCCGTGTCCAGATGGGCATAGGCCGGGTCCTCCCAGTCCATGACCAGGGATGCCGCGTGCTCAAAAGCAAAGCTGTGGGCCGGCCACCGGGAAATATCCATGCCCATGGCCGGCATACTCCAGTCCAGACGCCGCCAGACAATGGCCGCCCTGGACTCGCCCGGGCGGTATCTTCTTATGCCCTGCCACTCCCCGCTGCCCTGAGTGCGGAGGATATGACTGCAGGGCTGTTCCCGGGCCATGAGATTCTGGGCTGAAGCACCCAGGGCCCCCGGGGCCACAACAGGTCCTTTTCCCGGGTCAAACAGGCCCCCGCGCAGGACGAAACCAAAGGGAAAGGATGAGGTCAGCCTGACCGGTGGCAGTGGCGGCTGTCCTCGGAAAGGTGGAGTCCAGGATATGAAAATGTCTTTGTGCCGGCCCGGTCCGATCACCGGCAGCAGGACGCGCTGGTCTTCCAGCCCCACCTGCAGGACCAGGGCGGAAAAGCGTTTTTGGTTCCGGATTCGCAGCATTATGGTGCCCGGCTCGTTTGAGGTGAGGATATCCCTGCCCACGGCCTGTACCCGCAGACCGGAAACATTGTACAGGGCGACGAGTCCCGACAGAAACAGCAGGCTCAAAAGCAAAGATGTAATGAGAAACAGGACGTTGTTGTTGCTGTTTACAGCGGCCAGGCCCACCAGGAGACAAAGCAGCACATATATCCAGCCTGAAAAACTCAGCCTGGATCTGATCCTAATTATTTTACGCTTATCCCCACGTTTCATGGATGATCTTTCTTACCAGCAGGTCCCTGTCCTTGCCCGGGTGCAGGCTCAGCCTGTGGATCATGACGCTGTAGGCGGTATTGAACAGGTCCTGCGGAATGATGTAGTCTCTTTGTTCCAGCATGGCACAGGCCTGGGCTGAGGACTTCATGGCCAGCATGCCCCTGGGGGAAAGACCTGTCCTGACTTCCGGATGGTCCCGGGTGGCATGGGTCAGTTCCAGGATCATCAGGGCGATTTCATCGCTTATGAAAACACCTGTGCAGGACTGCCTCAAGGATACAATCTCCTCCTTGCTGACCACAGCCTCAAAGTCCGGGACTGCAAGGCCCCTGGTAAGCATGTCCTTTTCAGATCCTGGACCGGGGTAGCCCAGGGTGATGCTCATCATGAACCGGTCCATCTGGCTGTCCGGAAGAGGGTTGACGCCGTGTTCCTCCAAAGGATTCTGGGTGGCTATGACCAGAAAGGCCTCCGGCAGGGGATAGGTGCGGCCGTCTGCCGAGACCTGTTTTTCAGCCATGGCTTCCAGCAGGGCCGACTGGGTGCGGGGAGAGGAACGGTTGATCTCGTCGGCCAGGACAATGGAGTGAAATATAGGACCCGGGTGGAAGCGAAACTCGTTTATCCCGGGGTCAAACATGGATACCCCCAGAACGTCTCCGGGGAGCATATCGCTGGTCATCTGGATGCGGGCGAAATCAAGACCGAGGGTCCTGGCCATGCTCAGAGCCAGGGTTGTCTTGCCCACCCCGGGTATGTCCTGGATGAGAAGGTGTCCGCCGGCAAGAAATGAGGCCAGGGCCAGTCGGATCTCAAAGGGTTTGTCCAGAAGGCCCTGGTTGATGGTATCAAGAATGGTCTGGATGATCTCTGTCTGCTGTCTGCTCATATTGCTCCGGGTGGTTATTCATTGCTGCATCATAACCATTCAGGGGAGGCCGCAATCGGCCTGGGGACAGTCCCGCGACACATTTTTTGCATGTATCTGTTTAGCGCTTTTAAGGAAAGCAGGGGACTGGCACCCCCGCACTTATTTTTTCAAAGAATAATTGACACTTGAGAGTTCAAAGTTCCTGGTTCTTCGTTCCTGGTTGAATGAAATAAAGTCAATAGATTTGAATAGATATCTGGTCTGGCCCAAAAGACATATTGATCTGCCAGAAAAGCTAACCCGGGCTACGCCCGCAACCCAATAAAGAAAAGAGCTTTATTGACCCCAGTAAAATGGAAGAAATTTCACGGGGCAGGCAGGATTAACCCCAGTTAAACACCCCAAAGGCTTGCCCGGTTAACCTTCTTCCAGTTAGGGACTTGGAAAATACTAAATTACCGTTTATAATGTTTTCATACAACCAATCTCAACCAAGAGGTGTAACGTATGAAGACATCGATATTGACACAAAACAAGGTTCCTGAACAAGTCGTACCCTTAATTTCTCGTTTGGTTGACTTAATCCCCTGACCCCTGCGATGGCAAGCAATGGCAGATGTAACCTTATCGCTCCTCAAAGGCAAGCATCGTGCCGCCGAAGACGCATTTGGCTGGGGACGTTCCGTGGTCGAATTATGTATGAATGAACTTCGAACGGGGCTTTTATATTTGAATGACATCTCTACTCGGAAAAGGCCTAAGGCAGAGGAGAAAGAACCTGGATTGCTTGCTGATATTCGTGAAATCATGGAGCCTCACTTTCATTTTTTACACCGATAGCAACAAAACCAGCGATTTTATGGTTGATGGGCTTTTGCTTTGGTGGAACGAAAACAAGGACAAGCAGCATTTTTCAACCGTGACAAATCTTGTGGTCAACATGGACAACGGGCCGGAGTGCAGTGGGCGCCGCAGTCAGTTCTTGTTACGTATGGTTGAGTTTGCCGACATTACACAACTCACTGTCCGGCTCACTTACTACCCGCCTTATCATAGCAAGTACAAATGCGATTGATCGCTATTGGGCTGGGCTTGAAAGATCATGGAATGGTTACCTGTTGGATACGCCAATCGCTATTTTGAACAGAACATCCAATTTTGTTTGGAAAGGTTTTCGTGCTACGGTGAATCTGATGAGCAGTGTTTATGAAAAAGGTGTCAAGCTTTGCGGAAAGGAGAAGGCAGTCCTTGAGCAACGTTTGCAGCGCTGCTCAAAACTCTCACTGTACGATATCCTCAGCCAAAAACGGTAAATTAGTATTTTTCTATATCCCTAAATGCAGGACGTAATTTGTATGAAGTAGGGAAGCTGCTGGGGCATACCCAGATGAGGACAACAATGAGATATAGTCACCTGGCGGATGAGACCCTGGCAGAAGCTGTGAACACCGTGCCTTTGGGGAAAGTAGTTTAAGGAAAGGATGGGGCCACCCTGGGTGTATGGGCTCAGGGTGGCTTTTATTATTAAAGTTATCAGGTCTCCAGGGCTTTATCCACTAACTTACTGAACTCTTCCAGGGAATCCACTCTTTGGGTTTTTCTGAACAAGCCATTCAATATATCCAAAGATTCGATAGAGTATATCTTCTGGGTCAATCCTGAACCTACTACATCAAATCGTTCGGTCAAGATTTCTACAATTAGTCGTTGAGTGGCCTTGAGTTCGGCTTGCCTCTCCCATTTATCCTTTTCCTGCTTTATCCACTCTTCAGCCCGGTGTCTTTCTTGCTGAGCGCCCTGCTGTTTCCACTGATCAGCTAAAGTTTCCATTATAGTCTCACCTCCTTCTGGAAGTAGTTCCAGAGCCTTTTTATAGTCTTCCTGGGTCAGATACCCAGTGCTTTTTACAAGA
>PWSL01000159.1 GCA_003563255.1 Desulfonatronospira sp.
CAGGATTAACAGGATTAAGAGATTGATTAAGAGAAAAACATTTTTGTCCTGGCCGGAAGCCAGGCCAAAAGGTAATCACTCGCCCTTGGCGATGGTAAATTCAGTCAGCGGCATCAGGCCGTTGGCTGATTATCCTATCCATCCTGTTAATCCTGTCTAAGTTTCTTGTTTTTTATGACAGGGTTTCAGGAGTAAGTCACTGATAACAGATAACAGATAACTGACAACACATCTCCCTACAGCTCCAACTCTTCTCTTGACCTGACAAGTTCTGCAGCTGCGGCATCCACTGCCTGACGGACCTGATCCCGGTTGTGGGCTGCACTGAGGAAAAACCTCAGTCTTGCTGCATTTTCCTGTACCGCAGGATAGACAATGGGTAAAACATTGATGCACTGCTGTACCAGTCTTGCTGAAATCATTCCAGCCAGCAAAGAATTTCCCACTATCATGGGGGTTATGGCAGCACCTGCAGAGGTGCCTGTATCCAGGCCCCTGTACCGGGCATACTCTAAAAAAAACCTGCCTGTTTCCTGCAGCCGGGTCACTTTATAAGGCTTGTTCAGCAGCTCATTAATGGCGGCCAGTGAAGCAGCTGCCAGGGGAGGGGAAATACCTACGCTGAACACGAAGCCTGGAGCAGAATATTTTAGATATTCCACCAGTTCTTTGCAGCCGGCGATGAAGCCTCCGCAAGCGCACAGGGTCTTGCTCAGGGTACCCATGATAATATCGATGTTATCCGAAGCCAGGCCGAAATGCTCAGCCAGACCTCTGCCGGTGGGACCCAGTGTGCCCAGGGAATGGGCTTCATCCACCATGAGCAGGCATTTGTACCTGTTTTTCAGTTCCAGCAGCCGGGGCAGATCCGGAATGTCTCCATCCATGCTGAAAAGGCCTTCTGTGATAATTACCGCCTTTTTACAGCCTCTTCTGTTATGCAAAAGGATTTCTTCAAGGTGATCCAGGTTGTTGTGTGCAAAGGACATGCGTTTGGCACCGGAAAACCTGGCCCCCATAATGACGGAGTTGTGGATGAGGGAATCGTGGAGCACCAGATCATGATGATCAAAAAGCTGACACAGCAGCCAGACATTGGTGGCATGGCCGCTGACAAAGACAATGCTGTCCTGAACCCCGTAAAAATTTGCCAGTGCAGTCTCAAGCTCACGGTGCACTGGTCTTTCGCCTGCCACAAGCCTGCTGGCTGAGGCAGAAGTGCCATATTTCTGCATGGCCTGTGCAGCTGCCTGATTTACTGCCTGGGACCCGTTTAAGTCCAGATAATCGTAGGTAGAGAAATTGAGAAATGTCTTGCCGTTTATCCGGGTGGTATCCCGGGCGATTCCTTCATGGCACAGGAAAAAAGGATACTCGATTCCTGCCTGTCCGGCGGCTCTCCAGATTATATCGAGATCCTGGTAGCCCGGCAGATCCTTAAAGCTGAAATCCGGTATATCATCGCCTTCCAGGCTTGAGAAATCCTCTCTGTATGATGAATGAATCTCCCTGGAGGACTTGCGGCGCATTCTATGAATGAGTCTGGATTTTTCATTATCTGAAAGACCAAAGGAACCTGTTGCATCATCACCGGGCATGTCTGAATCACCTTGCCTTTATATCACTACAGCGACACTTTGTGAAAATTATCGCCTCGCCACCGGGGACCGGCCACCGGGGACAGGCACTTTTGCCGACCTCAAACCGTAAAATGGCCGGACTATCCGGCGGCAAAAGAGCCAGTCCCCTTTAAGCTGAATCACCTTGCCTTTATATCAGCAGTCTGGTTTAGTTTTAGACCGTGCTGCCGGATAAATTTCTGGATTCTCAGCTTCTCGGTATCCTTTTCATCCTGGTTCAGGTACTGGTAAACCAGGCGGGCCAGCTGCTCAACAGTGGTGTTTTGCCCCATTATCATTGAAGAACGGGTATCCATTTCAAACCTTTTATCCAAAGCAGCGGAGAGTTCCACACCCATAAGAGAATCCATACCCATTTCCGCAACAGGGACATCGCGCCTTACCCTGGAAGCCTCAGTCCTGAGTATCACTGCCAGTTCCTGGCAGACATAATCGGTTACAAGCTGAATCCCTTCCTGCTGGGAAATATTTTTAAGAGTATCTTTTAATGAAACCTCAAGATGCCCGTGACCGATATGCTTTGCAGCTTCAGGGATCCGGCTGAACAAACCGGAACCACCCACCCTGGAACTGCTGAAGCGGTGCCAGTCCATTTTTAATACAGCCACAAGAGGACTGGTCTGCTGCAGAAGTTCTTCCAGGATATCCATAGCCTCTTCAGATGTAAAAGGAGCTGTTCCAGTGGTTTTCTGGATCTTTTGCAAAGTTTCAGGATCTCTCTGCAGCATGCCTGCATCACTTATTGGGCCCCAGGCCACCGCCAGGGCAGGCAGTCCGGACCTGTGTCTGAAAGCGGCCAGGTTTTCCAGGACCGAATTGGCGGCTACGTAGTTTGACTGGCCTGGATTGCCAAGTACTGTAGAGGCCGAAGAAAACATAATGAAGTGATCCAGGTGCATGTTTTTGACATAGTTGTGCAGATTCCATGCACCCAAAGCCTTGGGTCCCAGAACCTCCTGAAAGCTTTCAAAGCTCTGGTTGACCATGGCTGCATCATTGAGACGGGCGGCACAATGCACCACCCCCGCCAATGGGGGCATCTCTTTCAGGGCCTGGTCCAGGGCTGTCTCTAGAGAGTCTTTGTCTGCCACATCAGCCTGGATAACCCTGACATCGGCTCCGGCACTCTCTAACCGGCGCACAAAGTCCTGCTTGCCTGCAGTATCCATCCCCCTGGAACTCAAGAGAATCAGATGCCCGGCCCCTCTCTTTACCAGCCTGCAGGCTACAGCCTGCCCCAGGCCCCCGGTGGCTCCGGTGATAAGGTAACTGCCGTCGGACCTGACCTGTAAAGACTTTGCCGGCGAAGCACTTTGCACTCCGTAATGCATTTCATCGCAATTGATGACTATCTTGCCCATATGCCTGGACTGCTGCATGGTCTTAAAAGCCTCGGCTGTGCAGGCCCTGGAATATACGTTGTGCGGCAGAGGGTGAAAGACTTTCTGAGAACAGAGCTTCAGGATTTGAGCAAAAATGTCCCTGCCCAGTTCCGGCTTGAACAGCATAATCTGATCTATATCTATAGTAAAAAAAGAAATGTTCTGGCGTAAAAGACGCATCCTCAGGGCTGAGTCAGACAGGATATCGCGTTTGCCTAGTTCCAGAAATCTGCCGAAGGGTTTGAGCAGGCCAAGACTTTTCATCAGACTCTCTCCTGCAAGGCAATTGAGCACTGCGTCAACGCCTTGTCCCCCGGTCACCTCCAGGATGTCCTGTTCAAAGGAGAGGGACCTGGAATCAAAAACGTGCCGGACCCCCAACATCCTTAGAAAATCTCTTTTTTCTCTGGTTCCTGCTGTGGCGAACACCTCAGCACCCAGATGTCCGGCCACCTGAAAAGCAGCCAGCCCGACACCTCCAGCTCCCCCGTGCACCAGCACTTTTTCAGCAACGCTCAGCTGAGCCAGGTTTTTCAGGGCATAATATGCTGTAAAAAAAGCCACCGGTGCAGTAGCTGCTTCTTGAAAGCTCCAGTGTGCAGGTTTGGGAAAAACTGCATAATGCGGAGCTGTGACATGAGAACTGAAGCATGCTCCAGCCAGAGCCATGACCTTATCACCAACCTGCAGGCCCTGCACGTCAGAACCCCTGGCCACAATCCTGCCGGCACATTCAAGTCCCAGGTGCGGACCGGAAAAGCCGTCTTCCAGGGCCTCTCCAGGCAGATAGCCCAAAGCAAGCATAACATCCCTGAAGTTCAGACCTATGGCTCTGGTTTCAATTTCCACTTCTTCTGGTCCAGGCAGCCGACGGGGGGCTTTAGACCAGCTCAGCCCATCCAGATTGCCGGGAACATCAAAGTCAAGCCTGACCTTTTGCAATACATCTGACTCTGCCTCATTGTCTCCTGCTTCGTGGGCAAAAGGCAAAAGTCTGGGTAGAAACCTTTTGCCTCCGGCCAGCACAACCTCAGTGTCCCGGACTGAAGCTGTAAGCTCCCTTAAAACGTCCTGAACAGGAAGTTCACCTGAAGAATGGGGATGAATATCCAGCAGCCTTACCCTCAGTCCGGGCATTTCGTTGGCCATGACCCTTCCGGCTCCCCATGCCGCCGACTGTGACGGAACCGGTCTGGAGCAGGACTCAGGCACATCAACAGCGCCGAAGGTCAGGATCCATACCCGGGCGTCAATATTGATCCGGCTCCAGGCCCTGGCCAGCATGGCAGTACACACAGTACCGGCCTGCAGCAGCCTGCTGAATTCTTCATGTGCTGGATCCTGGTTTTCGTCAAGGCCCATGAGGGTGATTATTTCCAGGGCAATGCCATTTTTGGACCAGTAAAGAAGAAATTCTTCCCATTGCTCAGCAGATAACGGGTTGAGCTGACAGGGATCTTCCTGAGTAAAAGCCAGTCCCGGACCACATTCAATCCGGACAGCATCAAGGCCCATGTTTTGCAGATTCCTGCTGATCTCCAGGGACAGGATGCCGGCTTTTTCCGAAGAAGCTGCATCACCAATGACAAGCCGGACTGTGCCGGCTTTTTCCTGAGCAGGTTCTAAAGGGTGTACCAGATCATGTAAGTCCTGTGAGGAGGCTGCAGGTTTGGCGCCGATCAGGGTAAAGCATTCTGGTTCCTCGGCATCCTGATCCAGAGAAGCCTGGTATGCTTTAAATCCTGCCTTTTCCATAGCTTTTTTCCAATGCTTATCAGGCATAAGCCTGGGAGAAGGCGTGTTTGCATGGGAAGAAAATTTCCAGAAAGCAGGATCCAGGCCCAGGATCAGACAGTTGCAGGGGGTGGGCGACAACTCCGACAGGATTAGACATCCTCCGGGATGCAAAAGCCTGTAGCAGTTGGAAAGCGCCTGACCCAGGTTGTCGCTTGCATGCAGAGCCTGATGGGCCAAAATCAGATGGAATTGCCCCAGGCTCTGGAAATGTTTCTCCTGCATGTTTTGAAGATCAAGCTGTTCAAATTTGAGCTCAGGTCTGTCTGAAGCCCTTTTCTGCATAAGTTCACACTGCGCCTCGTCACTGCACAGGGTCACGTACTCAAACCTGTTGGCAGGTAGAACAGGCATAACATGAGCAAGGGGGACTCCTGAACCATCTTCAAGGGACAGAATTTTCAACATGCCGGCATTGTCAGAATCACGCTGCACCAGCCCGACAATGTGGCGTAAAGTCAAGTTCAGCATGCCGGCAGTGTAAGAAGAAAAAAAGTGCGGCGTCCCCCCTTTGCTGGAATCCATGCCGGGCAGTCGGGAAAACTCCATGTAGCCCTGGAGGACTTCTTTTAGATGCATGACTACCGTGGATACTACAGATGCCTCTGCAAGATAGGCTGGATAATCTCTGACTATAGTCCTGCATAGCTGGTCAGAGGGGAACAGCTCGTTTTCCATGGACAGCCTGAAGCCCCCTTGCTCCTCGACAGCCAGGTCATCAGCAACCAGAAGCCTGAGGACATAGCCCAGGTAATACCTGTGCTCAGGCTTTATTTTCAGCCTGAGCATAAATTCATCTATACTGAGAGGCTTGTCGGTTCTGCCGGCTTTCTGAAGAGTTTCAAGGATCCCTGAAAGCAGAGCAGCGTTGACCAGGGGCTGTACTTCACGGTTGTAAGTCCCGGTATCAAGACTCTCTCCAAGACAGGCGACCTGGGTAACAACTTCTTCATGAATATCCCATGCATCCCTTAAAGGGGCACTGGAACCATTCCATGGGCTTATGGCCAGTGGTTTTACAACAAATTTCTCAGGTGGCCTGTACAGTCTTTTCAGACTCTGGGCATGGCTGAACCGGCAACCTTCCATGACTGCCAGAACATTACCCTTTTTGTCCATAAAAGAGATTTTTGCCTCCATGACAAAGCTGGAGACTTTATCTATGACCGCTCTGGAATATTCCACCCTGCCTTGCTGCAGCAGCCTGAAGGTTTTGATCCAGGTTGGAAGATATACCCGTCCGGCATGTCCATTGGGATAGCAGAATGAAAGGGCCAGCAGGGACTGAAAAGCTCCGTCCAGGGAAAAGGGACAAAGATGCATACCTGGATGGCTGTTTTCATTGCCAGGGCAAATCTGAGCCAGAATCTCCCGCGGTCGTATCCAGGCTTTATTCATTACCCTGAAGGAATGACCGTAATCCAGTCCCATTCCAGCGGCGCGCTGATAAAAATCCTGGATATCCAGAGGCCGACCGAAGGATTCCGGGGCATCCACAACCTCATCCCTGAGCTTAATCTGGAGATCGACCCTTGAGGTTATCTTTCCGGTACAATGCAGGTTCCATGATTCATCGCTCATGCGCGTTCTGCTTTGAATGCGGAAAAAGCCTTCTTCAGGTTCGATACTGGTTCGTAAAATTTTTGAGGAGTCAGGGGGTAGGAACAGAAAATGCAGAAAAGAAATGTTTTCAATCTCCTGCTGCGTACGGTGCACATGATTGCAGGCAGCGGCCAGAGCGGTTTCCAGGTATGCAGCAGCAGGGAAAACCGGCTGTTGCCCCACAACATGATGAGCAAGCCAGGGATGAGTCAAGGTGTCCATGTCCTGCTCCCAGAGCAAAGCATCCTTATGCCTGGTCCCAAGCAAAGGATGGACCTTTGTCTGTCCGGAAAGAAAATTCAGGCTTTCAGGGGTGTGCTGCCTGGCGCAATAGGTCCGGTCCCAGGGGTACCCGGGCAGATCCACCCATGTAGACGATCCTGGAAAGACTTGATGAGCAACCGGGTTGCACCCAGAGACATAAGCTTTGCGCCATGCTCTGTGCAAGGCTGCTGTACCGCTCTCATGCTTGTTTAATGTGGGAAGCCTCCGCAGGTTGACATTTTTGATGCGGCCGCATTCGTGGATATAATGCTGCAGCACCCCATGAGGGCCTATTTCAATAAAAACCCTTACACCTCTGTCAATCAGTCCCCCTACAGCCGCGGAAAAATTAACAGGCTCCCTGATATTCGACCACCAGTAATCAGCATCAAGCTCGGTTCCTGGAACCGCTTTTCCGGTCACCGTGGACACGAACTCCAATGCACTGTCCTGCCCCTGGAGGTTGTGCAGGTGATAATAAAGGTCTTTTTTGAGACTCTCCATCAACCTGCTGTGAAAAGCATAGTCAATATCCAGCTTTTTAAAAAAAACGCCCTGGCTCAACAACCTGGTCTCAACCTGCTGCAGATACGCGGCCTCTCCTGTCAGGGTAACTGAACCGGGAGTATTTATGGCTGAGACCTCCAATCCGCCGGACTTGACTTCATCAAGCTTATAAGCCTCTTCCGGAGAGATGTTTACCGCGGCCATGCCTCCCAGACCTTTTGTTCTGCCTTGCAGGCGGCTTCGGTAATAAATCACCCGGCAGCCCTGTTCCAGTGTCAGGGCCCGGCTTGCGCAGGCCGCAGCCACCTCACCCACGCTATGGCCACATAGGGTATCGGCGGATATGCCTTTATGCTGCATAGAGCCGACAAGTCCAATCTGGACTGCAAACAACAGGGGCTGACTGACCTCAGTCAAATACAGGCGATGAGCTTCCGGCGGCTTCTGCAGCTCTTTGCGCACCGACCATCCAAGCATTGGCCCCAGCAGATCATCCACTTCATCCACTGCACTTGAAAAATGAGGATCATCTTTGAGCAAATCCGCAGCCATTCCAGGCCACTGACTTCCGTTGCCCGAAAAGACAAAGGCTGTACCCACCTTTTCTCCGGCCGACTCCCCGGCGACAATGCATCCTTCAAAACTGTTGTCATCCTGAGAAAACGCCTGAAGACCGGCGGCAATATCTTTCAGATTGTCTGTATCGGCTACAAGGCGATAACGCAGGTGATCCCTTCCGGTGGCAGCGCTGTAGGCTATTTTACAGTACCTGCCCGGGTCTGAGTGTCGAATTTTATGGGCATAAGCCCGGGCCAGGTTTTTTAGGCTGTTTTCACTTCTGGCTGAAATAAACAGTGGGGGCGGTTTGTCTGTATGCTGCTTATTTACATTTTGAGCATTAGATGGGATGGATTCTTCAAGCAGCACATGGGCATTGGTACCTCCAAAACCAAAAGAATTAACACCGGCCAGTACAGGCTCA
>PWSL01000070.1 GCA_003563255.1 Desulfonatronospira sp.
AGCATAAAGAACCCAGGCACACCGTCAGGCAAGACACTCTGCAGGCCAGCCACCACTCTTCAACCGTGAGCGGCAAAGCCGCCAGTGTGCAACGAAGTTGCCCGTGCCAAAAAAATCTTCTCCGGCACGGGAAGCCATCAGGCTTCACACAAGTGCTCCGCACACACGGTTTTGAAGGCAGGTACCGGCCAGGGGGACAGTCCCCGCGATACTTTTCCTGCACAAATACAAAAAGTACAGACGCGAAATTTTGTGAAGCTGCATAATCATCTGAGGCGGAGAAAAAGTTCCAACAAAACATGAACATGCTTTTCCCCGTTTCATGCCTGGCCTGTTATGGGCAATAAAGGGTGGATTTTTAACCATTTCAGGCCAGACATGAAATGGGAAAAAACGTGAGGGCGAGTGGGAAAGCTGCAGTCACATCAACCCAGGAAGCCCCTTGCGAGATGTCGTCCTTACCCTGTCCGTTAAAAGGAAATATTATGTTTTTTAAATAGATGTCGCGCAGTTAAATCAGCTGTCCGAGAGCCTCTGCTGCAGCAGCCGGTCCAGTTCTGCAAAGGCCCGCTCCAGGGCTGGAAGCTGTCGCTCCAGGGACTCTGTCTCTCGGGAATAAGCAAGATGCTCCATTCGTTCTGCGGCCTGGCAAAGTCCCGGGGCGGAAATGTTGGCAGCCAGGCCTTTTAGGTTGTGGGCTGATTTGTAGACTGCATCAAAGTCCTGACTCAACACTCCTTCTTTAACCTGCTGCAGCCGTTGCGGGGCATCTTTCAGAAACTGTTCCAGAATGGTCCGGACCAGTTCCTGGTCCTGCATCATGCGCTCTATAAATTCGTGCTCATTATATATATCTTCTTCCACCCGGCCTTTAGACTGTTCTGCCCTCTCTGGAGCTGAACCAGCTTCCCCCGGCTGTCTGTCCACCTGAAGAACTCTGTCTTGAAGCCATGTTTCCAGGGTCCGGCCAAGGAGCTCTGGCTCTACCGGCTTGGAGAGATAGTCATCCATGCCTGCTTCCCGGCAGCGTTCAGGGTCTTCTTTGAGGGCGAAGGCGGTCATGGCGATAATGGGTATATGCTCAGGGTGATCAGGGTGCAGCTCCAGAGAACCTGCATAATCAAAGGAATATGCGCCAGTCTTTCCGGGAAAAGGCCGGGAACCGTCCTTATACCTGTTCTTTTCAGCCTCCCTCACTGCCATTGAGGCCTGAAAACCGTCCATCTCCGGCATCTGACAGTCCATGAGTACCAGATCAAAAGGACTGGAGGCAAGGGCGTCCAGGGCCTCAAGACCGTTGGAAGCGATATGGATATCCTTGTAGCCCAGCTTGTTCAGCACCGTTCTGGCCACCTCCTGGTTTATGGAATTGTCTTCCACCAGCAGTATACGGGCATTGCGGGCGGGCTCCTGCCTGGAGGCCTGCTGGCGGCTGTGGTCCTGGGGCAGCTGATCCTCAAACAAAGTGCCTTCCTGGTCTATAACTTCCAGCCTGGCAGTAAACCAGAAAGTGGATCCCTGCCCTACCCGGCTGTTTACACCTATGTCACCATGCATGAGTTCAGCCAGCTGCCTGGATATGGCCAGTCCCAGGCCGGTCCCGCCAAACTTACGCGTGGTCGCGGGCTCGGCCTGGGAAAAGGGCTGAAAGAGTCTGGTCTGAACTTCTTCCGGAATGCCCATGCCGGTATCCCGGACTTCAAAACGCAGCAGGACTGCGCCTTCTTCCAGCTTTTCCGGTCTTACGCTTATTTCCACTTCTCCAGTGCTGGTAAACTTTATGGCGTTGCCGGCCAGGTTGAGAATGATCTGGGTCAGACGTCCAGGATCGCCTGCAAGCAGCACCGGCACCCCCGGGTGGATAGTACAGCTAAGGTCGAGACCCTTTTCCTTGGCCCTGTGCTTCAGCATGCTTTCGATATCAGACAGGACCTGGCGCAGGTCAAAGTTCTGGTGGTCCAACTCCAGCTTGCGGGCTTCGATTTTGGAGAAATCAAGGATATCGTTTATCAGGTTTAACAGGTGTTCTCCGCTGGAGCGGACTATATCGGCGTATCTGCGCTGCTCGCTGCTCAGATCCGTGTCCAGAAGAAGCCTGGTCATGCTGATGACCCCATTCATGGGGGTGCGGATCTCGTGGCTCATATTGGCCAGAAATTCAGACTTGGCCCGGGCGGCCTGCTCGGCTTTGTCCCTGGCGTCCTCCAGGGCAGTTTCGACCTGTTTGCGCTCCTCTTCCCGGCTTATGGCCGAGGCAATAATCCCCAGCAACTGCCGCTGGTCATCCGAAAATTGCACATGACCTGAATACACTGCGCAGACCAGGCCGACCAGTTCTTTGCCGAGCTTAACTGTATGCCCTATATAGGTCTGCAGTCCGTATCTGGAAACAGCCGGATCATTGAAGACATAGCTGGTCTGCTGGAGATCCTGGATCTCATGGATGCCGTGAGATCCAGAGCAGATGAGATCATAGCAGATATGCCCCTGCGGATAGTCCCGGGGCACATAGTCCGGAGGAGTGTTCCACTGCCCAACAGATACGAGCATTCCTTCGTCCATTCTGTTGTACAAGGCACAATCAGCTCCCAGGAGTCTTCCGCAAAGCTCTGTAAGCAACCGGATATTGGAATCGTAGTCGGTGCCCAGACCAAGCAGACACTGATTGACCTCAAAGAGACGCTGCGCGTTTCTGGCGGTTTTTGCTTCCATCTGCCTACGCTCGGTGATGTCCTGGACAATACCCACGGAATGCACGACGCGGCCTTGCTGATCGCGTTCATGGATGCAGCTCTCGTGAACGTGTCGTACTTCGCCTGTATATCTGCGGACAATCCGATGTTCAATCTCATACCCTTCTTTTCCCTCCTGCAGGGATTCCATATAAGCCGCATCAACCATATCCCGGTCCTCCGGGTGTACTGCCTCCAGAAATGCCTGATAGGAAGCACCGAATTCCTGGGGTCTGAATCCAAAAATCCGATAAACCTCATCAGACCAATGCAGACTATCAGTGGCCACTTCCAGTTGCCAGGTACCCACCCGGGCTATGCGCTGGGAGATTGCAAGCAGTCTCTCGTTTTCATCCTTCGCCTTCAGTGTCGCCCGGGCCTGTTTGCCGGCATCATGCAGTTTAAGGGCCATTTTTACGGCATTCAGCAGTGAGACCTCATCCGTATTTATAGTTATCTGGCCGTAACCGGAAACATTTTCCTTTGTCGCCATAAGTTCCGGATCAGGCGATGGCAACAGAAATATCACCGGCAGATCATGCTCCTCCAGGATTGTCCTCCCGGTTCTGACTCCGTCCATACTGTCTTGCACATGGACATCCACCAGGGCCAGAGCTGTCTTGTCCAGGTCCAGATACCCACTGATCTCATTTTCGCCACTGGCAGTAACCACCCTGTAACCGTGTTTTTCCAGGATATCCTTTTCCTGGATTTCCTCTGGACTTCTGTTGGCTATGATCAGGACGGTCGAGGGCTCAGAGTATTCTATCCGGTTCTTGTCCTTTATGCACATGTTCATGTATGTCTGGACAGTGAAAAGTTTTTTCTAATCATTTATTTTTATCAGCGTATCTGTTTAGCGCTTTTAAGGAAGCAGGAGACAGGCACCAAACCGCACTTATTTTTCTGAAGGATGATTGACATGTTTAAAAAAAAAGTGCGGGGAGAGCCAGTCCCCATGCCACATGCTAATGGCTAATACACTCTACTCCATGTTAATTGGTTTATTCATCTACTCAGCCAGCAACATTTTTTCAATTTCAGCCTTGCAGATATCAAACCTCCTTTTCAGTTCAGGCATAATGTTTTCAATCTGGTCAAGTTCACCTGCATGTGCATGGCTTTCCATCTTTTCAGCGATCCCGCATATTGCCATGCAACCGGTATTGGCAGAATTACCCTTGATGGAGTGGGCTGTGCGCAGGAGTTGCTGCACGTCTTTGTCTTCCAGGGCCTTTTGCAGTGCTTCAATTTTGGCGGGGATATCCTGCAGGTACATATTTGCGATTTCCATGGTCAGCTCATGGTCCTGACCCATGCGGTAGAACAGAGCCTGATGATCAAATGCCGGACCTGAAGAGGCATCCTTTTCCCCGGTAAGACAGATGTTATCCTCCGGATCTTCAACAGTCTCATCCTGACCCTTTGAATCTTTCTGTTCCAGCCATTTTTGCAGCACCCGGCCCAGTTCATAAGGATTAATTGGCTTGGCAACATAATCGTCCATACCGGACTCGATACACCTGTCCCGGTCCTGGTGCATGGCACCGGCGGTCATGGCGATAATGGGAATTCTGGAATTCGGGGATTGAGAAATTGAGGGATTCTGGGATACGTTCTCCTGAATTCGGTCTCTGATCTCTGTCTTCTGATTCCCGGCTTCTGTCCTCTGTCCTCTGA
Organism: Desulfonatronospira sp.; assembly: GCA_003563255.1. Lineage (GTDB taxonomy): Bacteria > Desulfobacterota > Desulfovibrionia > Desulfovibrionales > Desulfonatronovibrionaceae > Desulfonatronospira. The sequence goes on from PWSL01000070.1 coordinate 4,413, forward strand.
CCTCTGATTTCTGACCTCTGTCCTCTGCAGCGCGTATGCGCCGGGTCGCTTCCAGCCCGTCCATTTCCGGCATCTGCACATCCATGAGTACCAGGTCGTAGCTTTTGCTCTGCAAGGCCTCGACCGCCTTCAGTCCGTTATCCACAATATCCGCGGTGATCCCCATTTTTTTAAGCAGGCCGGCGGCTACTTTCTGATTGACCGGGTTGTCCTCGGCAATAAGCACATGGCCTTTGAATTTTATCAGCTCGGATCGCCGCCTTTTTATCTCCCGGGCCTGATGCCTGGTGATGATTGAACGGCCTGGGCCTGGGCCTGCACTGGAAAGAACCGTCAAAAGCGTATCAAACAGCTCGGACTGGCGGACAGGCTTGTTCAGGTAAGCATTAAAACCCTGTTCTTCAAAGATTTTGGCGTCGCCGGGACGTCCCAGGGAAGTCAGCATTACCAGAGGCAGGTCTTTAAACCTGTTACTGTTTCTTATGCGCCGGCCAAGTTCTTCTCCATCCATACCGGGCATATGCATGTCCAGAATGGCCATGGCAAAAACCCTGCCGCTGCTGTAGACTCTGTCCAGAATACGCAAAGCCTCATGACCTCCAGAGGCCTGCTCTAGATGTACTCCCCAGGCCTCAAGCTGTTTTTTCAGAATTGATAAGTTGGTTTCATTATCATCGACAATAAGTATATGCGCGCCCTGCAGATCCTGTGGCAGAGCAGGCAGGGGCTCTTCCTGCTTCTTCTGTGGGGTGAACCGGGCCGTAAACCAGAACTGACAACCCCGGCCGTATTCACTTTGGACCCCGATTTCTCCACCCATCATTTCAGCCAGTTGTCTGGAAATGGCCAGACCAAGCCCTGTACCGCCGAATTTGCGGGTGGTGGATGTGTCCACCTGGGAAAATTTGTTGAAAAGCAGATCAATCTTGTCTTCAGGAATACCAATGCCGGTGTCCTGGACTGTGAAGCGAAGCAGGACATCAGCTGCACTGACCTCTGACCTCTGCACCCTGACCACAACCTCTCCCTGGTCAGTAAATTTTATAGCATTACCCACCAGGTTGGTCAGTATCTGTCGCAGACGTCCAGGGTCGCCCTGGACCTGGGCCGGTACATCCGGATCAGGCAGACAGATCAGTTCCAGCCCCTTTTCATCAGCCCGTACAGCCATGAGAGAGGCCAGGTCTTCAAGCAGGTAGTGCAGGTTGAAGTCCAGATTTTCCAGCTCCAGACGGCCGGCCTCGATTTTGGAGAAGTCCAGAATATCATTAATAAGAGTCAGCAAAGCCTCGCCGCTGGACTGGATGGACTGGGCCAGGCTGTACTGCTCGGCTGAAAGCTCGGTATCCAGCAAAAGCTCGGTCATGCCGATGACCCCGTTCATGGGAGTGCGGATCTCGTGACTCATATTGGCCAAAAATTCGGATTTGGCCTGGGTGGCTATTTCAGCCTGCTCCATGGCATCTTTGAGGTCCTGCTCCCTGCTCTGTCTGAGTTGGGCATTGACCAACAGCTCTGCCAGTAATGCAAACAGGTTGATCTCGGAATCCGACCATGTCCTGGTAGACCGGACCGAATCCAGACCGACAAACCCCAGGCATCCTTCAGGACCCATAAGAGGAATGGCCAGCAAAGACTGGATACCCTGAAAATCAAGGTGAAGTTTAAAAGGGTCATTATTATCAAGTTCAGCAACATCGGGAAGGTAAAAAGGCCGGCCTTCATTGTGCAGTCGTACATGCTCCGGGTTCAGAGCAAGAGGGATTTTCTGGAGGTTGTCAATTTGCGGCTCTATTCCAGGAGCGCACCATTCATGGGTGTTGGTCATGACATGGTTTTCATGATCATAGTAAAAAATATAAACCCGGTCAGTCCCGGTGAATTGCCCCAGACGCATCAGAGCTCTGTCAGTAGCCTGATTCAGGTTGTCGGTTGGAACATTGAGAAAGTCCATGGCCAGGTCCATGAGCAGGCGCTGCAGATCCAGGCGGTAGTTTAGTGACTGCTCGTTTCCGGCAAGCTTTTCCAGGTTCCTGGAATTGCGCAGAGCAATGGCTGCCAGGTCCCCGAAGGACTTGGCGGCATTTGTGTCTTTTTCTGTAAATCCTCCGGGCTTGTTGGCCAGTCCGATTATTCCCACGGTTTTTTCGTCCAGAACAAGCGGAGCAAAAAGAACATTGTCCAGCTGAACATGCCCCGGCGGCATGAAATCCATCCATTTACTGTTCATGAAGTCATTTTCAAATACTACGGCATTCAGGCTGTATGACTGGGCCCTGAGCCCCCGGATGGGCATAGGCAGCGCCGGATCTACATAGCAGGGTCTTCCTCCAGACTCCAGGAAAACCAGTTCATTTTCCCGGCCGTCATCGGCCAGCAGGGCCACATAGCCTGCACTGGAGCCAATCAGGCTGGATACACTGTCAAATATATGCCTGGCAGCGGATGGAAAGTCCTTGGTTGTCAGTATGGCTCTTGCCGACTCAAACATACTGGAAAGATGAGCTTCAGAACGTCTGGACTCCTCTATAGCCCGCTGCATTACATCATGTTTATGTTTCTGAATTGTTATATCCCTGGCTACATGCACACTGCCCAGAATAAATCCCCCGGCATCTCGAAAAGGTGTAGTGGTGACATTAAAATACCCATGCAGTCTTTCTTCAAAAACTTCTGCATTCTCCTCATTCCGGCTTCTCAAGGTTCGGGAATGTGGACAGAAATCCGGGGGAGCCGACAGTCCATGAACTACTTCATAACAGAAACGTCCCTCAATTTCCCTGGGTTGAAAACCAAGACGCTCGGCCATGGCTTTATTAACCCTCAGGATGCGGTGGTCATTATCTACCAGGGCAATCAAGTCAGGTAAGGCTTCAAAAGTAGACTGCCATTGATCCTGGGCAAGCTTTCTGTCTGAAATATCTGCAACAAAACCCTGGAAATGGGAGGCTTTTCCTTTGGCATCAGATACAGCCTGAATACTCCCTGATGCCCAGAATACAGTACCATCCCGTCGGATCTGCCTGCACTCGTAATTTTTGACTATCCCGTGCAGATCCAGAATATGCCTGACCTCTTCCCCCTGAACTGGATCAGCAAACAACTGTGCTGCAATATCGGTTACTGAAGCGATAAGATCCCGGGGGGATGAATAGCCGAATATTTCAGCCAGGGCCTGGTTTGCATAAATAAACCGGCCTTCAAGAGTTGCCTTAAAAAAACCGATGGTGGCCTGATCCAGGATGTCCTGAGCATCCGGTAAGACAGGTTGCTCAGACTGATCCTGGTCATTCAATCTGGTTGGTCTTGTTGACATCACAATCTCCAGGGCTGGATAAGTAATTCAGAGGGGCAGAGTGATTTGTTCGTTCAAATCAGATTGAGGACTTTGATATCTTCTTAGCTTTAGCCGCGTCAAGAGGACTTTTTCTCGGATTTAAGAGGCAGACTGAAATAAAATGTGGTGCCCTGGCCGTAGCCATTCAGGGGGTGCCGGTAACCCTGCAACGACACTTAGAAATTGGGTAACTTGAAAAAATTAGGTACAGGCACTCCGGCGCCCACTTGAATGTGATTTTGTGCCATTAAGGCCTGGTTTTACCTCTCGTTCCCAGGCTCCAGCCTGGGAACGTTTAGTTCTTGCGGCTCCAGCCGCTTCTTAAAAAATGTAGCTGGAGCCACAAAAAAGAAAAAAATCCTTGCTTGCATGTTTGTAGGG
>PWSL01000141.1 GCA_003563255.1 Desulfonatronospira sp.
AACCCTTGCAGGACGCGTTGAGCACGGGGACTGGCTCTCCCGGCACTTATTTTTCTAATCTGTTTCTTGTTCAATAAAAAATAAGTGCCGGGGTGCCTGTCCCCACAAACAAGAAAGCAAAGATTTTTCTTGTTCCCAGGCTCCAGCCTGGGGACATCGCTTTTTTGTGGCTCCAGCTACATTTTTTAAGAAGCGGCTGGAGCCGCAAGAACTAAGCGTTCCCAGGCTGGAGCCTGGGAACGAGAGGTAAAGAAGCGGCTGGAGCCGCAAGAACTAAGCGTTCCCAGGCTGGAGCCTGGGAACGAGAGGTAAACTGGAGCCTGGGAACGAGAGGTAACCAGGAACGAAGAACGAAGAACCAGGAACGAAGAACGAAGAACCAGGAACGAAGAACGAAGAACTACGAACCAGGAACCGATTTTTACGACCAACATGTTTGTTTGAAATTTGTGCTAAGCGCCTAAACAGATACCGGATTATTATAATAAGTGCGAAAGCCGGTCCCCTTCCAGCTCGAATATGTGTCTTTGTAGTGTATTTTGTTCACCCCAACTGGCAGTGGCGATGCTCCACTGACACCAGGTAACCGGTGTTTTTCAGGAAAGCCGCCACATTCTCCACCACAGCCACGGAACGGTGCCTTCCCCCGGTGCATCCGAAAGCCATTGTCAGCCTGTAGCGTCCCTCCTTTTGAAACAGGGGCAGAATAAAACCAAGAAAATCCTTGTATTTTTCCAGGTAGGCCGCCCCTGGATGCTGCCCAAGCACATAATCTGAAACGGCGCTGTCTTTGCCTGACATGCTTTTCAGCTCAGGTTCGAAAAAAGGATTGGGCAGAAAGCGCAGATCCTGGACCATATCGGCTTCCGAGGGCATACCGTACTTAAATCCAAAGGAAATGAGATGCACCCGGATGCCTGCAAAGGCCTGATCCAGGTATTCCCATTTTTCCTTAAGCACCCGGCGCAGGTCGTGGATGCTGAAGTCGGAAGTGTCCAGCACCAGGTGTGCATCGTTTCTAAGAGGCTCCAGAAGATGCTTTTCCTTTTCCAGAGCCTGTTCCAGCCCTATGCCTTCACCTTCCAAGGGGTGTGGGCGTCTGGTTTCAGCGTAGCGTCGAACCAGGATTCCACACCCGGATTCAAGGTAAATTATCTGTAAGCAAATCCTGTTTTGAGAGATTTTGTCGCGTACGCCGACCCACTCCCTTGCAAAATCGCTTTGGCGCAGGTCCATGCCAAGGGCCAGCCCGCGGAAGTTTTTGGGGTTTTCTCTGGAAAAAAGCTCCATTATGGTAGGTGCCAGGCTTACCGGCAGTCCATCCACACAAAAAAAACCCAGATCTTCAAATACGTTGAGGGCGGTGCTTTTTCCAGCTCCGGAAAGACCGGTTACAATAATAACAGGGTAACAGCTTTCTTCTCCTGTCTGTCGGACTGGAGATGCAACAGCTAGACCCTGTTTATCAGATTCCATAGTTCATCCCTGGACTGGGCGTTGATAAAGGAGTCCTTGAAATCATGGTCCTGAAGCAGTCTGGATATAAAGGCCAGTATCTTCAAGTGCTTGCCGGCGCTCTTTTCAGGTGCCAGTACAAGAAAAAAAATGTACACAGGTTTGTGGTCCAGGGCGGCAAAGTCCACCCCGTCCCGGCTCAGTCCTGCGCTTATGAGGATGTTTTCAAGACAGGCAAACTTGCCGTGTGGAATGGCCACGCCATCGCCTATGCCTGTGGTCCCCAGGTTTTCCCTGCTTAGGAGCACGCTGTTGACTTCCTGACGGTCCAGATAGTCGTACTTGTGCAACAGTGGCAAGGCCAGTTCATCCAGGACTTCTGATTTGGTCCTGGATGACAGGCCTGCGACTATCTGGTCCGGGCTTAAAAAATCCGTAAGGTGCATGTTATAACTCTATGTGATAAAAACCTGACAACAGGTTAAACTCCAGGGTCTATAAATCCGAAGTCTCCATCCTTGCGGCGATAGACAACGTTGACCCTTTCGGTTTCAGCGTTCAAAAAAACCAGGAATTCGTACCCCAGTGTTTCAAGCTGCATGGCGGCCTCATCCAGGGGCATGGGCTTGGGTTCATACTGGTCGGTTGCCACAATCCGTGGTTCGCGGCTCTCACCTTCCTCGGCCGGGGCAAAACTGACTATGTCCATGCGGACCTGCTGTTTTTCCCGGGATTTTTTCTTCTTGTCCTTGATTTTGTCCCTCTGCTTTTTGAGCTGGGCTTCCAGCTTGTCCAGGCTCAAGTCAACAGTTGAGTACATGTCCTCTGTCTCCTCGTTGGCAGAAATATGCAGGTCCTTGCCGGTGAGGATGCATTCAGCGATGTGTCTGAATTTTTCAACTTCCATGTTTACCTGCAGCGAGGCATCGTCATTGGCTGTTATATATTTGGACAGTTTCTCAAAACGGTCCCGGGCGTAGTTTTTCAAATGGTCGGATGGTTCGAAGTTTTTAAAATTGAACTTGATCTCCATGTCTGCCTCCTTGGATTAAACTTACATATCCTGAATCAGTGTCTGTTTAGCGCATTTTAGGAAAGCAGGGGTCAGGCACCTCCGCACTTATTTTTAAAATGGTCTACGTTTTCTTGGAAAAATAAGTGCGGGGAGAGCCTGTCCCCGTGCCACATGCAAAGCGCTGAACAGATACCTGAATCAGAAGTATTTTTTTCTCTTTGAAGAAGATGGTATGTTAAGGGCCATGCGGTATTTGGCCACTGTTCTCCGGGCTATGTTCACATCGAGTTTCTGTTTTAAGGTGGTAGCGATGACCTCATCGCTCAGGGGTTTTAGAGGGTCTTCCTCCCGGACCATTTTTTTGATGGCGGCCTTAACGCTTGCTGACCCTACATGGCCTCCACCGTCCATGCTGAGGGCGCTATTGAAAAAGAACTTGAGCTCAAAAATGCCGTAAGGGGTAGAGACGTATTTATTGGTGGTTATCCTGCTCACCGTGGATTCGTGCATCTCTATGTCCTCGGCGACTTCTTTGAGAATGAGCGGCTTTAGCTGACTCACCCCGTGCTCGAAAAAATCCCTCTGGAATTTCAAAATGCTTTGCATTACCTTATATAGAGTACGTTGCCTCTGGTGCAGACTCTTCATGAGCCAGACCGCGGAGCGGGTCTTCTCCTGGATGTATTCATTTTCCTCTTTTTTGTTGGTCTTGTCTTTTACAAGCTGGTTATCTCCGGTATAGTAAGAGCTGAGCTGCAATGAGGGCAACCCCTCCTCGTTTAAAAGGATGATAAACTCGTCCTCGTATTTATAAACAAAAATGTCAGGGCTGATATAGACAACTTCCTCAGTGCCGTAACTGGCTCCTGGGAAGGGGTCCAGGCTTCTTATGACTCCAATATATTCCTGCATGTACTCCCGGCTGATATTGAATTTTTTCAGAAGGACAGCGATGCGGTTTTTTTCGATGTCTTCCAGGTGTTCCTGAACCAGGGAAGTCAGAACAGGATCATCCTCGTTAAGGGCTTCCAGCTGTAGCAGGAGGCATTCCTTGATGTTTCTGGCGCCGACACCGACGGGGTCGAAGTGCTGAATGCGTTTTAACACCGCTTCTACCTGCTCCTGGGCGGTGTCAGTGGAATGTGCGATTTCTTCTATGGTAGCCTGGAGGTAACCCCGGGAATCCAGATTGCCGATAATTTCTTCGCCAATGAGCATATCGCGGGCTGAGAAATCCTGGAGTTGCAGCTGCCAGAAAAGATGGCCTTCCAGAGAAGGCTTGGAAGAATGTCTGGCCTCGAAGCTCTGCAGCTCTTCAGGGGCCTCTCTCTCCTGACTTGCGGACTGCTTGGAGCTGCTGGAGAACTCACCAAGATAGTTTTCCCAGTCCGCATTTTTGATCATGGACTGTTCTTCGCTGTTGAGGCTGGTTTTGCGGCCTGCTTCTTCATTTATGTCGCGTACGGTCTGTTCATCCTCCTGGTACTGGGCCTCCTCCAGGATGGGATTTTCCATGAGTTCCTGCTGCACCACTTCCAAAAGCTCCACCCTGGACAGCTGCAATAGCTTGATGGCTTGCTGCAACTGAGGAGTCATCACCAGCTGTTGGGATAATTTTAGCTGTTGTCTAAGTTCCAGGGACATGTGTTTTAAATCCTGCCTACAATTGAAATGATTCGCCCAGGTATACCTGCCTGGCCCGGTCGTCTTGCGCTATCTCTTCTGGAGTGCCGTTTAAAATAACCCGGCCGTCGAAAATAAGAGAGGCCCGTTGGCATATTTTCAGGGTCTCCCGTACATTGTGATCTGAAATAAGTACTCCGATGTTATTCTGTTTTAATTTCAGGATAATTCTCTGGATGTCGTCCACAGCAATGGGGTCAATGCCTGCAAATGGTTCGTCCAGCAGGATGAACCTGGGATCCTTTATCAGGGATCTGGCTATTTCCAGACGACGGCGCTCCCCGCCGGAAAGAAATGATGCTTGCTGGCCGGCCAGCCTGGAGATACCCAGTTCGTACATCAGTGATTCAGCCTTTTCTTTGCGAAGCTTTTTGTCTTTGCAGGCATACTCCAGGATAAGCATCAGATTGTCATAGACGCTCAGTTTTTTGAAAATGGAGCTTTCCTGCGGCAGATAGCTCATCCCCAACTCTGCCCTTTTGGGCAGCGAAAGTCTAGTGATATCTTGTCCGGCAAAGACCACCCGGCCTCTGGTGGGTGGGATAATCCCCACCAGCATGTAGAAGGTGGTGGTTTTGCCGGCACCGTTGGGACCCAGAAGTCCCACAATTTCTCCCTGGGTTATATCCAGGGATATGCCCTTGACCACCAGCTTTTTGCCATATTGTTTGTAAACTTCAAGGGCCTGCAGGATGCTCACTGTTCATCCTCGTCGGGGTGAAAAATAACCCGGACCCTTTTTGCATCGCTGCCGAATACCTGAGAAGTGTGGTCTTTGAGGTTTAAAACAATTTTTTCGCCTTCAATGGTGTTTCTGCCTTCAATGAGCATGGGGTCCTGCTCCATCTCAACCACTTCTGTGTCGGGATGGTAGGTCAGAAGACCGCTTCTGCCTTCACGGCCGTCACCCTGAATGCGCACCTGACCTCTGGCCACGATTTTTTCGATGTTTTCATGATCGCCTTCTACAGAAGACTCATTGATTTCGGTTCCGTGTTTCAGGTACACGTAAAGTTCATCCGACCAGAGTTCGAAGTCATGGCGCAAGACGTATACATCCCCGGAGAATACGACCAGGTTTTCCCGGCCCTTGAAGGTCATGTCCGTGGAAGTGATTTCCGTACATGCATTGTTCCGGGCATGGACAGGAATGCACAAAAGAAAAAGGACTGCTGGAAGCAGCAAAATAGTGAATCTTTTTTTAAACATATACTCGCCTGTGTTATCACTACAGCGGAAAAATATTTACCTCCGGGGACTGGCTCTTGAGGCAATAATTAGCACAAAGTGTTGCTGTAGTGTTATCAGCCTGTCTGTAACCATACAGGGGGGCGGATACCGGCCAGCCTGGACATTGAGAATCCCTGGAATGGTTACGTTTTAATTCCTGGTGATAACTGTATGCACCCCCTGGGTGGCGACGATACTGTCTTCCTCCAGCATGATGAGAGCGCGCGGGGTGCTGACTTTTATTCCGTATCCGGTGAAGGCGACATTGTCCTGCAGGAGCACATGACCTTCTCCTTCGGTATATGTGGCCTTGCTGGATGTGGTGCGGACACCCCCGGACTCCGCCTCCACATGGGGCCACATATGAACTGTACCGGTATCCTGCTCTATCCTGCCCCTGGCAGCCCTAATCTTCAGGGGGTCCCGGTCGTTTTCCCCGAAATAGGTCATTACCGGGTCATGCAGCAGGTACCTGTTTTCACGGCGAATATAACCCGCCTCCAGGGCATTCAGTTCCCAGATTACTTTGTCCCTGGTGCTCTGGGTCAGAGTCAACCCCCTTATATTCAGATCAACTTCCAGGTCCCGGTCAAAATCCACCTGTTGAGGTCCCGGGGTGTCCTTCCAGAACATGTTGAGCAGAAAAAGCATCAGCAGTATGGTAAGGATGATGGGGGCAAAGTGACCAACATGTTGTTCCGGAATTTGTGCTAAGCGCCTAAACATCTCCATGGCTCCACTTTTGCCACTGCTTTTCCAGTTTGCCCTGGGCCTGCAGGATAAAACGCACTGCCTGGCGCACGGCCCCGTGCCCTCCAGTGGCGGTGCTGGTCCATATGGCCAGCTTTTTGATCTCGGGCTGGGCATTGGCGACAGCCATAGGCAGTCCCACATGCATCATGGGCCGGGCATCCACCCAGTCATCGCCCAGATAGGCCATTCGGAGAAAGTCCAGGTTTTTGTCCCTGGCAAGCCGCTCCAGGTAAGGCATCTTATGCACTGAACCGGCAAAATAATCGGTAATGCCCAGTTCTGTAATTCTTTTTTCCACAGCTGCGGAGTTGAGACCGGTTATGACAGCTATCTGCAGACCAGCGGCCATGGCCAGTTTCAGGCCCAGGCCGTCCTGGACATTGAATCTTTTCATTATGCCCCCGTTCTGGTCGTAATACAGTCCGCCGTCAGTTAATACTCCGTCGGCATCCAGGACGAGAAGATCGGTTTTCAGGGCTGCCTGTTCTGGATCATTCTTCATGCATTGCTTTCCTGATCCTAAGAAGATTTTGTAAAAGGGAAAAAGTCCTGTCCAGTGGCCAGGAGTTGGGTCCGTCGCACAGGGCTCTGTCCGGATCGGGGTGAACCTCCATAAATATGCCTGCCGCTCCTGCAGCTACTCCCGCCCTGGCCAGGGCTGGGACAAACTCCCTCTGTCCTCCGGAACAGGTCCCCAGGCCCCCGGGCAGCTGCACCGAATGAGTGGCATCCAGCACCACCGGGCATCCCAGCCCGGACATTATGGGGATGGCTTTGAAGTCCACCACCAGGTTGTTATAGCCGAAAGTGGTTCCCCGCTCGGTAATCCATATTCTATCTTTGCAGCCGGTCTTGTCCAGCACCCGGGCCATGTCCCAGGGGGCCATGAACTGTCCCTTTTTGATGTTGACGATTACTCCTGTTTCGGCTGCAGCCAGGATGAGATCCGTCTGGCGGCACAAAAGGGCCGGGATCTGGATGACATCCGCTACCCCGGCTACTTTTGAAGCCTGGTGCGGTAAATGAATATCCGTAATCAGGGGAAGGCCTGTTATATCCTTGATTTCCTGCAGCCAGTCCAGGCCCTGTTGCAGTCCAGGTCCCCTGAAACCATCCAGGGAACTGCGGTTGGCCTTGTCAAAGGAACTTTTGAAAATAATTGTGACTCCCAGGCTGCGAGCCATTTCAGCCAGGCTGTGGGCAATATGCAGGGCTGTATCCCTGCTTTCCAGAACGCATGGCCCCAGGATAAAGAAAAGCTTCTTTTTGCTCGTCTGCAGAAGATTATTCATAGCACCAGACATCTTCATTACTTGCGAGTTATCAGTTGATTGTTAACACTACAGCGAAATTTGTAAAAATATTATATCGTATCTCAATTGGGGACAGGCACGTTTGCCGATGGTAACTATTCACCATAACAGGCTGCCTGCCTGGGGCTCAGGTTTATAAAAGAATTTATCAGCCACCCGCTGCGCTCGACGTAAAGGCAGACGGGAAAGACAGACTGAATATTATTCTCCTGGCGACTTGCCAGAAGGAAAGGATGCCATCGCCTTGCGGCGAGGCAGAGTGTTGCACCGAAGGTGCTGGCAGCTTTTCGGCGGACAGGTCGTCCGCGGAAAGATATCCTGTGTCTGTCTTTTCAGTCTGGCTTATTGTCTGTGGCTAATAATTCTTTACCTGGCAAGGCTGAGGTTAACCAAAAATTATGGTGACTAGTTACAATTTTTGTATAAAAACTTTTGAGTATCCATTTCATTCTTCAAGAAGTTGTTGACCCGGATGTTTCCTGCAGTGCCAGGGAAAAGTCTCTGTCGTCCGGAACTGCAAGCCGGACCGCAGCCCGGACGAACTCTCTGAAAAGGGGGTGCGCCCGCATGGGACTGGACTTGAATTC
>PWSL01000254.1 GCA_003563255.1 Desulfonatronospira sp.
CCCATGATCCCGGCCATGGGGGTTCGGATCACGTGACTCATATTGGCCAGGAATTCGCTCTTGGCCCTGCAGGCCGCCTCGGCCTGCTCCTTGGCTACTATAAGCTCAATCTCGTCTTTTTTACGTTTATCTATCCTGAACTGCTTCGTAAATCAACAGTTGCTTATCCAGACTCGTTTCAGGTGCATACGCTCTGGGCCTTGCTGCAGCTTTTTTGGGCTTGATTTCGGGGCAAAAATCTGAATATATCCAGGGCATGGGTGAGCATATGATCATACCTGCCCACGGCGGGTTCAAAAAGCTGCGCAGCTTCGCGGTATCACTGGCCGTGCATGACGGCACGGTGATTTTCTGTGAAAGATTTATCCGCAAAACCTCCAGGACCAGGGACCAGATGGAGCAGGCCGCCAGAAGCGGAGTACAGAATATTGTGGAAGGGTCCCTGGCTTCAGGCACCTCGAAAAAAACCGAGCTGAAGCTGACCAACGTGGCCAGGGCCAGCCTGGGAGAGCTGATCCAGGACTACCAGGACTATCTGCGCCAGAGAGGCCTGCAGATCTGGGACAAGGATTCCAGGATAGTCCTGGCCATGCGCCGGCGCCTGGCCGGGAGACTCCCTCCCCCACAAAACGCCCCGTACCCGGACAAAGTCTCGCACCAGGCTCAGGAATTTCTGGATGAGCCACTGCTGGCTGCCCTGACAGCCATGCGCATAAAGCCCGCAGAGACCTGCGCCAACATCATGCTCTGTCTGACCAACCAGGCAAGCTTCCTGCTGGGCAGGCAGCTTAAGCGTCTGGAAAAGGATTTTCTGGAAAAGGGCGGGATAACCGAGCGTATGTATCATGCCCGGTCCCGGTCCAGGCAGGGAGGAGTCCGGGAGCCTGCAGCGCCCTGGAATCCGGAAGCGAGGGCTCTGGGCATGTCGGACACGTCGGACATGTCGGACTACTCAGACCTGTCGGACATGTCGGACACGTCGGACACGTCGGACACGTCGGACATGTCGGACTACTCAGACCTGTCGGACATGTCGGACACGTCTGACACGTCTGACACGTCTGACCTGTCGGACTACTCAGACCTGTCGGACACGTCGGACACGTCGGACACGTCGGACCTGTCGGACCAATCAGACACCTCGCCCTTTTAGCCCTCCTGCAGAAGTGAGCGGATCAGCCTGGAAAACTCCCCCATGCTGAAAGGCTTCTGCATCACGGCATCAGCCTGACTGCCGCAGTGTTCCTGGATGTCTGCACCGGCGTGCCCGGTACACATGATTATGGGCAGGCCGGGTCTGAGCCCCCTGACGCTTTTGACCAGGTCTTCCCCAGATATCCCCGGCATACTTAGATCCGTTACCAAAAGGTCATACCCGTCGGGATCCCTGCGCAACATCTCCAGGGCCTGCTCTCCACTGGAAATACCCCTGACCTTGTAACCAAGACTTTCTAAGGCCCGCACACCCCAAAGGACAATATCCTCCTGGTCATCCACAAAAAGTATGCTTCCCCGTCCTCTCTCCATCCCCCCGGATTGATACTCCAGCCGTGCCGAGGCGGGGACGTGTACAGCAGCCTCCTGTAAAGCGGGGATATAGACTCTGAACAGGCTTCCCTTCCCTGGTGTGCTGACGACCTCTATATGCCCGGCTAGTTCCTGCACTATCCCGTGGACCACTGAGAGTCCCAGGCCTGTGCCCTTGCCTCTGGGCTTTGTGGAAAAGAATGGGTCGAAAATTCGCTCCAGAATTTCCGGCTCCATGCCATACCCGGAATCCTGGACCTCCAGGAGCAGATACCTGCCCGGGGCCAGGTCATGGCCGGCTTCCATGCAGAAATCGTTCAGATCTGCAACCTTCAGACCCACGCTTATATCCCCCCCCTTTGGCATGGCCTGCAGGGCGTTGGTGCACAGGTTCATGGCTATCTGGTGGATCCAGACCGGATCGGCTGTGACCATGGGAGTATCTTCTTCTATGTCCGAATTCACCTGGATATTGGCTGGAACAGTGGCCCCCAGCAGCTTCAGGGCTTCTTTCAGGACGGGCTCGACCTGCATGGGCGCCTTGACTGTCTCCTTCTGCCCGCTGAAGGTCAAAATCTGCTGCACCAGGTCCCTTGCCCGCTGCACAGTGCCCAGGGCGCTTTGCAGGTACTCCCTGGGGCGTCCATGGTCAGGCATTTTAAGCAGGGCCAGTTCGGTAAAGCCCTGGATACCCATCAGGGAATTGTTGAAATCATGGGCTATCCCCCCGGCCAGTGTGCCGATGGCCTCCATTTTCTGGGCCTGCTGCAGCTGTTTCTGGAGATGCTGCCTTTCGGTGATATCCCGGACCATGAGCACGTAATTGACAATCACACCGCTTTGTTTGTTTTTAACCGGGGAAACAGACACTTCCACCTCCCGGGTGTAGTCGTTTTTGTCAACCAGCGTCAGCTGTTTCCTCAGTGGAGCCCTGTCCCTGTCTTCATAAATCCCGCCGCCCGGTTCCATGTCGGCGTACATTGCCTCCTTGAGCTTGGTTATGAGTTCACTGGCCTTGAAACCGCTGGTTTCGTCAAAAAAAGGATTGACGTAAACCACCTTGAGGCTGCTGTCCGTGAGAACTATTCCCTCCCCGCTCTGCTCCAGGGCCTCGGCCTGCATTGATGTCTGTTCCAGAAGCTCCACCAGCTTGTTTTCAACCCGCTTCTGCTGCGTAACATCCTGAAAGACTCCGCTGATCACCCCGGGGCTGTCCATACCCGACATCTGGCCCTGTATCCTGATAAAACGCTCTTCCCGGTCTCTGCGCCTGAAACTTAGATCCATTGAAAACAATTTATCTGGAGCAAGGGTACGCAACCTGCTTTCCAGGTTATTCATATCCCCCGGGGAGAGGTGGTTCTGCATAACCTCGCTTTCCATGGGCTCCTGCCCAGGGGTATATCCCAAAAGTTCCATGGCGGAGGGAGATAAAAAAAAGTGCCCGGTAAGAGGATTATATTCCCAGTAACCAAGACCAGCCCTGGACGCGGTACTGACAAAGTGCTGCTGACACCCGCCGGCATAAGCGCTGTGGCTGATTCTGAAGCGGACCCTGGCGGCAAGTTCTCTTTGATCCAGAGGTTTGAAACATATCTCATCCAGACCCAGGCCGGCCGCCTCCTGACAGGCCCTAAGATCCGTCCGGCTCAAGTCGGCCAGCAAAACAAGTCTGGCATCCATTTTCCACTTGTGCTCTCCCATGAGACGCACCAGTTCCAGCCAGGACATATCGGAAATGAACTGGTCAAGAATGATGAGGGTAAAGGGCCTTGCCCGGCAAATTTTCAGGGCTTCACTCCCTGAAAAGACTTCCTGCACCTGACTGCGCATCAGTCCTGACAGATCAAGGGCCTGCAAAACCTTTTCCCGGTCCCCGGCTTGAAGGCCTACAAGCAGAATTGGCCTGGCCTGCATAGTTACCTCTAGTCAGTTTTCTCAAATGCTTTTGAGATTAAAACCGAGCTTTTCCAACTCCTCATAAAGCTTTTGCTCCCGGATGGGCTTGACCAGGTAGGAACTGGCTCCGCCGGAGTAAAAGGCCCGCACCACGTTGCGGGGATCATCCAGGGCGCTGACCATGATCACCTTGGTCTCCCCGAAGCCCACAATCCCCCGGGAACGCTCATAATCCCTGATCTGCTGCAATGCATCCTGGCCGTCAAGGTCAGGCATCATAATATCCAAAAGAATCAGGTCGTAAGGTTTCTTTTCCTCCCAGGCCATTCTGAAACAATCTACTGCTTCCTTCCCGGTGGTAGCCTCGTCGCATTCCCCATATTGCTGCATAAGCCTTTCCAGGCTTTTCCTGGTAACAAAATCATCTTCCGCAATAAGAACTCTCATAAACACCCCTCTAACTCCAACTTATTAGTTTCAAACGCGGACCATGCCCGAAACCCAAGATAATACAGTGCTCTTATCCCGGTTGGGACAGTCCCCGCGACAACATTTTTTTGGTTACTGCAATCTCTCAAACATCTCAGCGACGAAAAAACCGGTACCCCGGAGGTCAATAATAAGGTTCGCTGTAGTGCTGACGTTTATTGTCTATTTCAAGGCCTTGAGCACCTGAGATGCTATCTTTTCCAGAGGCAGTTCCTCATCCACCGCCCCCAGTTTTCTGGCCTCCTGGGGCATGCCGTAGACCACGCAGCTTGCCTCATTCTGACCTATGGTATAGGCCCCTGCATCGTGCAGTTCCTTCATCCCGCTGGCCCCGTCCGAACCCATCCCGGTCATGATCACCCCCACGGCGTTTTTCCCGGCATACCTGGCTGCAGAACGGAAAAGCACATCCACCGATGGCCT
Source organism: Desulfonatronospira sp. (assembly GCA_003563255.1). GTDB lineage: Bacteria > Desulfobacterota > Desulfovibrionia > Desulfovibrionales > Desulfonatronovibrionaceae > Desulfonatronospira. The sequence continues at coordinate 4,339 of PWSL01000254.1, forward strand.
GTGCCTGGATACCAGGGGACCGTCCTTGATCTGGACGTAGTACCTGGCCCCGCTGCGTTTTAAAAGCAGGTGCCTGTTGCCCTGGGCTATTACCGCCCTGCCCCGCAGGACCGGATCATTGTCTGCAGCCTCCTTGACGCTGATGGTGCAGATACCGTCAAGCCTCTGGGCAAAGGCCCTGGTGAAATGTTCCGGCATGTGCTGCACCACCACAATTCCAGGACAGTCCAGGGGCATGGCTTCCAAAAGTATTCTCAAGGCCTCGGTCCCACCGGTGGAAGCCCCTACCACCACCACCCTGTCCGTGGTCTGAAACATTTCCCTGCCTTTGGCGGGCCCTGGAATGACTGCATCTGCGCTCAACTTGGGCTCTATGCGCATGGACTTTCCCGACGGCCTGCGCCGTTTTGCGGACAGGTCCGCCTGAAAGGCCGCTTTGACCGCATCCACTATGCGCACCCTGGCTTCTTCAAAAAACTTTTTTGTACCCAGCCTGGGCTTGGTGATGATTTCCACGGCCCCGGCATCCATGGCCTGCAGGGTCAGTTCGGAATTCTTCTCGGTCAGGGAAGAGCAGATAATCACCGGCATGGGGTGCTGGCTCATGATCTTGCGCAGAAAAGTGAGCCCGTCCATGCGGGGCATTTCTATATCCAGGGTGATCACATCCGGAACGTCCGACTCCATCTTTTTGGCGGCTACGAAAGGGTCCGAAGCCGTGGCCATAACCTGGATCTCTGGATCTGAATCAAGAATGTCGGCCAGGGCCTGGCGTACCAAGGCGGAGTCATCAACGATCATGACCCGAATTTTTTTGCTCATGATTTATCGCCTGAAGATAAATGGTTAACTGTGCCGGAAAAATCCCTGGAGGCGGTTTAAAACTGACTACCGGAAGCTGGAGTTGATTTTTTTCACCCACACCTCTCCCAGAGCGGGATAAAACACCAGCCTCCTGCCCTTACCTCCGCCCACCTCCACCACCCGGGGCCTGATATTGAAACTTTTCAGAGTGTGCAGGGCGCACAACACGTTTGACTCCCCCACACTTCGGCACAGGCCCCGCTCATAAACATCCGGGGTATACATACGCGAGCCTCCGAAGACCTTGACCTCCAGGTCCATGGGTCTCTGGTCCATACCAGAAAACCTCTCCAGAACCTCTTTTATGCTGCTTCGCACATACCACCCCGGGCCGTGGTCGAAATGGGCGTACCCGGAAGCAGGATCCGGAAGCACGGCATGGGTGATGGCCCCAACCTGCAGTTCCGAAGAGTAGAAGGTCACGGACACGCATGATCCCAGCACAGTGATCACGGCTACCGGCCGATTGTCTGAAAAAAAGAATTCCCCCTGCTTCAGATAGATTCTGGGGCACTCAGAGTTTATTTTCAGGTCTTCCTGCATGCTGCAAACAACACCTTCAGTGCCAATATAACGATGATACATCGTATCTGTCTGGCTTTGCATGTCGCATGGAGGAAAGCACTCCGGCACTCCTCCAGGCAGGAAGCCGGAAGCATTCCAGGCTGCAGTGAACAGAGAGACATCTTAAAAAAAACAATTATATTCTCTTATAAATCGTGGGCCGGATCTGTTTCAAAGGCAGATCCATCCCGCTCAAGGTTTCCGAATGCCCGATAAAAAGATGACCTCCGTACTCAATAAATTTGGAGAGCTTACGGAAAAGGGCTTCCTGTACGGGACGTTCAAAATAGATGATCACGTTGCGGCAGAATATAAGGTCCATCTTCTCCCGGAAGGAAATATCCTGGATGAGGTTAAGCTCCCTGAATGAAACCCTGCTCCTCAGCTCCGGGACTATCCTGACCAGACTTCTCTTGCGGTCCCTGCTTCTTAAAAGGTATTTCTTGCGCATCTGACCTGGTATCAGTTCAGCTCCCTGTTCCGTATAAACCGCCCTCTGGGCCTCGTTAAGGACCTGCCTGGAGATGTCAGTGGCCAGGATCTGGTAATCGAAATGCTGGTGCCTCAGAGCAAACTCGTTTAAGACCATGGCCAGACTGTACGGTTCCTTGCCGTTGGAGCACCCTGCACACCAGGCCATGAGCCTGCCGCCTGAGGGGTGTTCTTCCATCCATTCAGGCAGCAGTTCGTTGTACAGGATTTCAAAATGATGCGCCTCCCGGAAAAAATCCGTCTTATTGGTGGTCACGGCATCCACCAGGTGCGGCATTTCCAGTTCCAGGCCCTTGAGACTGAAAAGATACTCTTTGTATTCGTCAAAACTTGCCATGTTCAAACTTCGCAGTCTTTTGCCGAGCCTGGACTCCAGCATGGTTTTCTTGGCCGGAGGCATCTTAATTCCAAACTCGGTCTGGATGAATTCGCCCAGACTCTTGAACTCTTTGTTGGTCATGGGCCTGGGTACAGACCAGCGTCTGTCCTCTGCATTCTGGATTTCATTCATGATTGCAGCATCTCTGGGAATAAACCCCGGCTAAGATTTTGAACTGCAGCCGGCTGAACACAATTGCGTACAGCCGGCTGCTTCAGCCTCAGCCCTGCATGCCGACGTTGGTCGAGGCTCTGTTTTCCGGCATATGTCTTACGCCGCTTTCAGCAATTGATGATAGTTCTTCCATGCTGAATACGGCCTGAATATCCAGGAGAATGACGAAATTCTCCTCGAGTTTGCCGAGTCCGCGGATGAATTTCATGTCGATGGTACTTCCAAGCTTTGGGGTGTCTTCTATCTGGCTGGGCGGAATGTCCAGGACCTCCTGTACCCCGTCCACCAGGGCCCCCATGATGCTGGATTCTCCGTCATAACTGACCTCCACGATAATTATGCAGGTATCCACTGTCTGCTCCCCTTCATCAAGGCCGAACTTCTTGCGCAGGTCAACTACCGGAACGGGACGCCCCCGCACATTGATCACTCCACGCATGTAATCGGCTGTCCTGGGGACCTTGGTGATCGTGGTATACTCCAGGACTTCCCGCACCGAATCGATACTCAGTCCGAAAAGCTCCTGATCCAGGTAGAAGGTCAGATAGGTATCGCTGTAGCTTGTGCCTTTGTCAGTCATAAGCACTCCTTGAACCGAACCTGAGCGGTTATCTGTTGCTGGTTGTTATTTTAGAATGCGGCATCAGCATGCCGCCCGGGCCTCAATAGCGCTCAAACTCCTGGTCTTCGGCGTCCTCAGACTGCATATTCAGCTTCAGACGGTTGCCGGTCTTTCTGGTTGCCTGCCTTGGAGCTCTTTGCTGGTCTCTTCTGTCCTCTCTTACCATTGCTTTGCTCTGGGACTTGCGGGCCTGGGGTTTCTTTGACTGCACGCCCTGCCCGCGTCTGGATTTGCCCCCGTTATCGCTCAGGACAAAGAAGCTGATGGTATCCTGCAGCTGCTGGGCCTGGCTGGACAGCTCCTCGGCAGTGGAGGACAGCTCTTCCGAAGCGGAAGCATTCTGCTGCACCACCTGGTCCAGTTGCTGGATGGCCTTGTTGATCTGCTCCGCACCGGATGTCTGTTCTCTGGAGGATGCGCTTATCTCCTGGACCAGGTCCGCGGTTTTCTGGATGTCCGGGACCATCTTCTTGAGCATCTCCCCGGCCTTTTCCGCCACCTGCACGCTGGAGGCGGAAAGTCCGCTGATCTCATTGGCCGCCTGGCCACTACGTTCGGCCAGTTTGCGCA
>PWSL01000047.1 GCA_003563255.1 Desulfonatronospira sp.
GACAGGCACTCCGGGACCCACTTGAGCATCATTTTGTGCTCAAAATGACTCGATTTCTGGGACAAGTGGGTCCCGGAAGAGCCAGTCCCCATGCCACATGCAAAGCGCTAAACAGATACCATTTTAGTAAAAACAGCAGCTACTTTCAAATTCAATCAGCCCTCCTGAGAATATTTTATCCGCCATGGGGGCAAGGAAAGATAATGTTCGGCAAAAGCCTCAACCTGTTCAAGATATTCGGTTTTCAGATCAAGGTGGATGTCAGTTGGCTGGTAATCGCCGTACTGGTAACCTGGTCCCTGGCAGTGGGATTCTTTCCCCATTTCATTGAAGACTTAAGTCCTCTGGGTTACTGGATACTTGGCGGTATTGGGGCCCTGGGGCTTTTTTTCTCAATTTTGTTTCACGAATTCTGGCACTCCTTGGTGGCCCGCAATTACGGGGTGCCCATCCGGGGCATCACTTTGTTTATCTTCGGCGGCGTGGCCGAGATGGAGGATGACCCCCAGAGTCCCAAGAGTGAGTTCTGGATAGCCATCGCCGGACCTCTAGCCAGCCTGTTTCTGGCTCTGGTCTTCTTTGTCCTGCACAATGCGGCTCAGTTTATGGGATGGGGCCCTGCCGGGATCATCGTTTTCATGTACCTGGCGCTTATCAACACCATCCTGGCTGTTTTCAACCTGATCCCCGCCTTTCCCATGGACGGCGGGCGGATATTAAGGGCTGTTCTCTGGAAATGGAAGGGGGACCAGCGCTGGGCAACCCGTATTGCAGCCAATATGGGTTCCATGTTCGGCCTGGTGCTCATAGGTATTGGAATTTTGAACATGCTCACCGGAAACCTTGTAGGAGGGCTGTGGTATTTTGTCATCGGGATATTTATCCGGTATGTGGCTCAGAACGCTTACCGGCAGATGATGATAAAAAGCGCTGTGGCCGGTGTCAGAGTCAGGTCTCTCATGAAGAAACCGGTTTACGTTTCACCGGATATAACACTCGCCGGGCTTGTTGAAGATTATATTTACCAGTACCACTTCAAAATGTTTCCAGTTCTGGACCGGGGGCACCTTCTGGGTTGCATAACCACCAGGCAGGTGGGAGGCATTGACCGGCATCTGTGGGGCACTACACTGGTTCGCCATGTGTACACCCCCTGCTCAAACAGCAACACTATCCATCCCAACACCGATATCCTGTATGCCCTGAACAGGATGAACCAGGAAGGGCAGAGCAGGATGATGGTGGTTGAAAACGGTGTTCTGCTGGGAATGATTTCTCTGAAAGATATTATGGGGTATCTTTCAGCCAGAATGGAGATTGAGGGAGACCGCAGCTTTTCCGATTGAACCGCCGGTTTGATCAGTAAGACGGTCCGGCAGCCGGGAAGACGGCCTGTGTTCCCCTGGTCCATGCTTTGACGGGCTGGCCCATATCGTGTGCCAGTTTTTTGACGATGACGTATTCCGGGGACTGGGGCATCCAGGTTCGGCGGGTAACAAGAACGAAATCCCTGTCTCTGGAGTTGTCTATACGGCCTGAATGGGCCATGGACCATACCAGTTCATCAGTTTCCACACAGTAGAGATTCACGGTAAGGGCTATGCTGGTGCTGCCCTGGGAACCGCCGTACAGGTAGTGGTTGACCTGGCCCAGGGCGTACATGTCGGCTCCAGCTTCGCGGGCCATTCTTATGGCGGCGGTTTTTCCTGGAGCGTTCTGCATCTCCCTGTAGGCTATGCCTGGAAACACTTCCTGACCCACCCAGCTTCTCCAGAAAAGATGCCCGATCTTGCGTCCAGTATCCGGCGAACCTCCGGCACGTTCATGGATAAAAAAGGGAAAAAATATGGCTTTGATGTCCTGCTGGCCGAGGCTGACCGGGTAAACAGGAATATCCTGCCGGGCTGTGTCCAGAACAGGGCGTTTGTAGATTGTTACGTGGTCCAGTCTTGGGTCCAGTGTCTGTTCATAATTTTCCTCAACCCATGCGCAGCCTGATATCAGCTGACTAAGAAACAAAATTGTAAAAATAAGAATGGTTGTTTTCATATTTATCATCCTGAATTAATACTACATCTAACGCGGGCTTTGCCCGCAACCCAAAAAACATATGCTCACGCAAAGGCGCAAAGGTCGCCAAGGAAGACAGGATAATTTTTTTCATTTGCCATTCGTTTCTCGTGACAAATGAAAAGGCAGCCTTGTCCAAAACCGTGTCCCGGTTTTGGACAATTGACCTGCTTCGCGTCTTTCACTTTGCGAACTTAGCGTCTTTGCGGTTCAAACTTTCTTGTTTTTTGTGACAGGGTTTCAGGAGTAAGTCAGTAAAGGTGCCTGTCCCCATTAACAGCCCCAAGGCGATATGCAAAGCCATGACAGATACTTTATCGTACTGACTGAACTGTATAGTCAGGATTATTCAAGATTGATGCCAATCCAGGAATGATGAGGCAGGCAAGGTTTATGCCCTGGACCAGGCTTTCCAGGCCCAGTCTGCCAAAAAACCAATGACTATAGGGAAAATCAGGCTGGCGGCCATGCGGCAAAGGGCGAACTTCCAGCCCATAATTGGAGCCTCGTAGATGAGCAGGCGATGAAAGCCCAAAAGAGCCCAGGAGGTGAGAAAGGCCACCAGAGGACCCACACCTGCCCCGGCCTTGAGCAGCACCGCCATCAGTGGAAAAAGGATGAACGGTCCTCCAGGCATTACCGCCCCGGCCAGGGTCCCCAGGGCCAGTCCCCTGAACCCGGATTCCGGTCCCAGTATGTCTGCAAGGAGATCTTTGGGCAGGATCTGTTCCACCATACCGGCCAGGATAAAGGCCACCACCAGTATGGGCAGTATTTTTCCCAGCATTTTCATTCCCTGGACGAATCCTTCATTGACCAGTTGCGGGTCCTTCTTGAATGCGATAATGCTCGCCGCCAGACAGAGAATGAGTATGAACAGAAAGGTTCCTTTCATGATCCTCCCGTTTTAAATTTTAACTGACCTTGAGATGAGCCATGAATTTACAGGAAAAGATGAGTTTGACAAGGAAGATTTTTGAGCAGGCACTTGGTTTAAGTTCTGCTGGAAATATATTCGCCGCCTGGACAGGGGGCAAGGACTCCACGGTGATGCTGCATCAATGGATGCAATTTCTTGGGGAAAGGGATCCCGGGGTGCAGGTGCGGGCATTGAACCTGGATACAGGATATAAATTTCCCGAGGTCCTGGAGTTCAGGGACGAACTGGCCTGGGAATGGAGTATTGAGTTGACGGTGGTTGGTCCGGATTCCAGTGTTATGCAGGAGTTGCAGGAAATTTCAAAAGTGGAGTGCTGCCGTATGCTCAAGGTCAAGCCCCTGCAGGATGCGGTGAAAAAGCACGGAATCAAGGTAATGTTGACCGGCATCCGCAGGGATGAGCACCCTTCCCGGGAAAATACACCGGAGGTGCAGAAAAAAAAGGAGCCGGACTATTATCAGGTCAATCCCATAGCCCACTGGACTGAAATGGATATCTGGTCCTATATCATGCTCAAAGGACTGCCTTACTGCTCTTTATACAATGCCGGATACAGGTCACTGGGGTGCATGCCCTGCACGGTCAAGGGCACGCATATGGATGAGCGTTCCGGGAGGCACCCGGATAAAGAAGAGAGCATGGATCTGCTGCGCAGTATGGGGTATTTTTAGGCAGGGGGCGTGGGGAAGAAGTGTGCAGGTATGGGAGTATGCGAGTGAAAGAATATCCTGAATCCGTGAAAACAGGTTCCGGAATTTGTCAAAAAGGCCGCAAAGACTCACTCCAAGGCAGACTAAATCAAAATCCCGGCCTTGCCTGATCTAATATACTGCAGGGCATTCAAAAAATTTATATAAATTAAATCAGATGGTGAAAGGATTTTGATTAAGTCTGCCTAAGTCGCTCAGACAGTTTGCGGCCTTTTTGTCAAACCCCGGAACCTGTAGGACATTAGTGGCTTACTCCTGAAACCCTGTCATAATAAACAAGAAATTGATATCAGTTAATTGTTAATTGTTGAAGAACAAACGCCAAAATTAACTGCCTTACCCTATTAACAATTAACAAATAACAGATAACTGGGTTTCGGGCGTAGCCCGCTTTGGTCTAAATGGATAAATTTCACGGATTCAGGGAATATAAGAGGGCATTAATATGCAGAGAGGGCGGGGAAAGAGCTGAGGGTGGTGGTCAGGAATTCAGTCGATGGCGTCGAACATGCAATTGTCCAGGCAGAGCATGCATTTGATACATTTTTGAGGATCTATTTCTGCGGGCTGTTTCTTTTTCCAGTGTACCGCCCCGGAAGGACAGTTTTTATGGCAGAGTCCGCAGGAAGTGCATTTATCCGCGTTGACCCGGAATTTTACCAGGGCTGTGCATTTTTTGGCCGGGCACTTCTTGTTCCTGATGTGATCTTCATATTCTTTGGGAAAGTATTTCAGGGTGGAGAGCACCGGGTTGGGTGCGGTCTGGCCCAGACCGCAAAGCGAACTGTCCCGGATGGTGGCCGAGAGGTCTTCGAGTTCCCACAGGTCCTGAATGACTCCATCCCCGGCACGGATACGGTCCAGTATCTCCAGGATGCGCATGGTGCCTTCCCGGCAGGGGGTGCATTTGCCGCAGGACTCCTCCTGCACGAAGTCCATGAAGAACCTGGCCATGTCCACCATGCAGGTTCGCTGATCCATGACGATCATGCCCCCGGAGCCCATGATGGCCCCGGCCCGGCTGATGGCCTCGTAATCTACGGGCAGATCCAGGTATTCCGCCGGCACGCACCCGCCGGACGGCCCTCCCAGTTGCACCGCCTTGAACTTCCGCTTGCCAGGTATGCCCCCCCCGATGTCGTATATTATGCTGCACAGGGAAGTGCCCATGGGCACCTCCACCAGGCCTATGTTGCGCACGTCCCCGGACAGGGCAAACACTTTGGTGCCCTTGCTGTGCTCCGTGCCCACCCCGGCATACCAGTCGCCACCTTCCAGAATTATCAATGGCACATTAGCCAGGGTTTCCACATTGTTGAGCACTGTGGGCCGGTCCCAGAGTCCCTTCTGGGCCGGAAAGGGGGGCCTGGGCCGGGGCATGCCCCGGCCGCCCTCAATGGAGCGCATCAGGGCCGTTTCCTCACCGCAGACAAAGGCCCCGGCACCCTGGTATATTTCCAGGTCAAACTGAAATCCGCTGCCCAGGATATCAGACCCCAGAAGCCCATATTCCCGGGCGCGGTCAATGGCGGTCTGAACCCGCTCCAGGGCCAGAGGGTATTCGGTACGGCAATAGATAAAACCATGACCGGCATTTACGGTCCGGGCGGCAATGAGCATGCCTTCCAGCACCGAGTGGGGGTTGGCCTCCAGGATGCTGCGGTCCATGAAGGCTCCGGGATCGCCTTCATCGGCATTGCATACCACGTATTTGACCGGGCTTTTTTCTTCTGAGGCATATTTCCATTTGAGATGCACGGGAAACCCGGCTCCACCCCGGCCCCGCAGGCCCGACTTGTGCATCTGCTGCAGGATGTCCCCTGGAGTCATTTCCAGTAAAGCCCGGGCAGCAGCGAAATAACCGTCCCTGGCTATGTACTGATCAATGGATTCAGGATCTATGATGCCTCTGTTGCGCAGCACCCAGGGCAACTGGTGCGCGAAGAAGGGGATGTCCTGCTGGCGGGGCAGGATTTGTTTTGAGACCGGGTCTTTATACTGCAGCCGCTGCAGGGGGGTGTTGTTGACCAGCTGTTCCTGGACAAGCTCCGGGATGTCCTGCAGGGTAAGGTTGTGATAAAATATGTCATGCGGCTGGACAACCAGAATAGGTCCCCGGGCACAGAAGCCGTTGCAGCCTGTCTCAACCACGTCCACACTGTCCTGGATGCCCCGGGTGGTGATTTCTTTCTGCAAAGCTTCCTTGATTTCCAGGCTGCCTGTAGACCGGCACCCGGTGCCCCCGCAGAGCATGAGGCAGGTGTTGCGGGTGAATTCCACCCGGTGCCTGTTGGCCTCCCTGATGCTCTGCAGGTCCTGCAGGTTCATCGCAGGCATAATCAGTAATACTCCTGCAGCAGTTTCAGGGCCTGGTCCGGAGTGATGTGGCCGTGGGCGGTCTGGTTTATGTTCATGGCTGGAGCCAGTCCGCAGGCGCCCATGCAGCGCACCGATTCCAGGGTGAACCGGCGGTCCGGTGTGGTTGAGCCGTCCTCCAGGTGATAGGTTTGCTTGAGCCTTCTCATGATCAGGTCGGCTCCCCTGACGTGGCAGGCGGTACCGGTGCATACCCTGATAATATTTCTGCCCCTGGGTTTCATGGAAAACAGAGAATAAAATGAGGCCACCCCGAAGACTTCACTGGCGGGAATATTCAAGCTGTGCGCGATATAATCCAGAAGTTCCACCGGCAGGTAGCCCACCAGATCCTGGCACCGGCGCAGGACCTGGGTTACCGCTCCGGGTACGTCTAGGCACTCCTGGATTACCCGGTCAATGCCCTGCCACATTCCGGGAGTAATATCTCTGTGCGCCGGCCTGAAATAATCTGAGTTGTCTGTATGAAAAATATTCTGCTGCATTTTTTTCAGCCTGTATCCTTACTCATTTATCAATCCACAATTCCAATGCGTACCGCGCAGACCTTGTATTCCGGCACCCCGGCCACGGGATCCAGGACTGGATTGGTCAGGACATTGGCTGCGGCTTCGGCGAAGTGAAAGGGAATAAACACTGTACCCGGCACTGCCGCACTGGATATGCGCACCCTGGTGGTGATCTCCCCCCTGCGGGAGCGCACCGAGACCCGGTCATGGTCTTTAAGTCCGGCCTTATGTGCATCCTGGGGGGATATTTCCAGGCGGCATTCCCGCTCCAGGACGTTCAGACCGCGGATTTTCCGGGTCATGCTGCCGGTATGATAATGATAAAGGCTGCGACCGGTGGTGAGCCACAAGGGAAAAGCCTCATCAATTGCTTCCTCCGGCGGCGTATATTCCACGCACTGAAATCCGGCCCTGCCTGCGGCGAATCCCTGGCTGTGCAGGATGGGGGTGCCGGGATGATCCTGGTGGGGACAGGGCCATTGCAGGCCTTTTTTTTCCAGCCTTGAGTAGTTGATTCCGGCATAAGAAGGCGTAACCGAGGCAATCTCCTGCATGATATCCTGTGGCGACTGGTAGTACATTATACAGCCGAACCTGGAAGCCAGATCCTGGATTATCATCCAGTCCGGCCTGGAATGACCCACAGGTTCTATGGCCTGTCTAACGCGCTGTACCCGTCTTTCGGTATTGGTAAAAGTACCGTCCTTTTCGGCAAAGGAACAGGCCGGCAGAACCACGTCGGCCATGGACGCGGTCTCGGTAAGAAAAATATCCTGCACCACCAGGAACTCAAGGTCTTGCAGGGCCTGGCGGGTGTGCTGGGCATCGGGATCGGATAGAGCAGGGTTTTCGCCGATAACGTACAGGGCCTTTACGGCATTTTCCCCTGAACCGGCAAGCATCCCGGTCAGTTTCAGACCAGGTTTCTCCGGGAGGCTTTTCACATTCCAGGCCCGGGCCATTTTTTCGCGGTTTTCCGGGACCTCCACTTTCTGGTAGCCGCTGTAGACGTCGGGCAGGGCTCCCATGTCGCAGGCTCCCTGGACATTGTTCTGCCCCCGCAGGGGATTTACGCCGCCTCCGGGGATGCCCAGGTTGCCGCAGAGCATGGCCAGATCGGCCAGGGCCATTACATTGCCGGTACCGCTTGTATGCTGGGTGATGCCCATGGTGTACAGTATGGACGCTGCCGGGGCCCGGGCATACATCCTGGCGGCCTTTATCAAGTCTTCCGGAGGGATGCCGGTAATCCCGGCTGCATACTCCGGTGTGTATCTGCTCACGTGTTCCCGGAGCCGGTCAAGTCCGCTGGTGCGGTTGTCCACGAATTCATGGTCCAGAAGGTCTTCATTTATGATTACATGCAGCATGCTGTTTATCCAGGC
>PWSL01000134.1 GCA_003563255.1 Desulfonatronospira sp.
AGCATCTCCTCTCTATTCAGCCCTTGCTCAAAATCCCTGGCCAGTACGGAATGCTCCAGGCCCAGCCTGTGGATAAAGCCTGCGGCAATGCGCCAGGGCTCGCGCACGGCCAGGTCTCCTCCGGGCAGGGGCACGGGCTCAAAGCTGCCCAGTCTTTGCAGGGTCATGTCCCGGTTGTCCACCAGCAAAAGCTCTCCCCCCCACAGGGTGCCGTCATCCCCCAGCCCGGCTCCGTCTAAGGCCAGGCCCAGGCATGGGCCTTCAAAACGGTTTTCAGCCATGACCGACAGGATGTGGGCGTAGTGATGCTGCAGGGCCTGCACCGGCAGACCTGACTCCTGCCTGGCGTACTTAGTGCTCAGGTAGTCCGGGTGCAGGTCGCAGACCACCATTTCCGGGTTGACCTGCAGCACGTGCTGCAGATGATCTATGCACTCCCTGTAGAAGCTGTAGCTTTCTAAGTTCTGCAGGTCGCCTATGTGCTGGGAGACAAAGGCCTGGTCATTTCTGGTGAGGCAGAAGGTGTTTTTGAGCTCCGGGCCTGTACCCAGAATGCAAGGACCAATCCGGGACAGAAATACCGGCTGCGGGGTATATCCCCTGGCCCGGCGAAAGTAAGCAGGCCCGGGTCCGCGGGCGCACATTACCGAGTCATCGCAGCGAACCAGGATGTCCCTGTCATGCAGAAGAAAGTAATCCGCAATGTGCCCCAGGCGTTTCAGGGCCTCGCGGTTGCCAAGGCTTATGGGCTCGGAGCTCATGTTGCCCGAGGTCATGACCAGGGCGGGTATTTCCTGCCGGGTGAGCAGTGTTTTGAAGTGTTCAAAGAGAACCAGGTGCAGTGGAGTATATGCCAGCATGATGCCCAGCAGGTCTGTGTCCGGGGCCAGGTCGGGACTCAAGGGGCAGGGCTGGATGGGCTTCACCGCCAGGATGGGGCTGGATGGGCTCTGCAGGATTTCTGCTTCCAATGGGCTTAGCTCCGCCAGCTTTCCAGCGGCAGCTATGTCCGGGACCATGACAGCCAGGGGCTTGTGCGGGCGGTTCTTGCGGCGGCGAAGTTCCCGGACGGCTTCCTGATGGGATGCATTGCAGGCCAGGTGAAACCCGCCCAGACCTTTTATGGCCAGGATGCTGCCCTGTTTAAGCAGGTAAGCGCTTTTCTTCAGGGGGGAGGCATGTCCTGAAATCCTGTTGCCATCCGCATCTGTCAGCCAGAGCCTGGGGCCGCACTGGGGACAGGCATTGGGCTGGGCATGGAAACGCCGGTCCCCGGGGTCGCTGTACTCCCGGCGGCACTGTGGGCACATTTCAAAGCAGGCCATGGAGGTGTTTTGCCGGTCATAGGGGATAAGCCCGGTAATGGTATACCTGGGGCCGCAGTTGGTGCAGTTGGTGAAGGGATAGAGATATCTTCTGTCCTCAGGGTCCAGTATCTCCCGGGCACAGTCGCTGCATACGGCGGAGTCGGGGCTTATGAGCACCTGGCTTTGCTCCAGGGCAGAGCTTTCCAGGATGATGAATCCGGATTCACCTGCCTCAGGTGTTGTCTCGTCTGTCTGAATCCGGGTAATTTCAGCTAAGGGCGGGGGGTTGCCTCGGAGTTCTTCTTCAAACCCGGCCAGTGCCTCCTCTTTGCCCTGGACTTCGATGACCACGCCAAGGGAGGTGTTCTGCACCGAACCAGTAAGGCCGTGCTGAGCAGCCATACGGTAGACAGAGGGCCTGAAGCCTACTCCCTGGACCCGGCCATTGACAATATACCTCTTACGCCTCATAATTTTCCGTTTGTATAAAAATAATAATCGCAGCCATTAACACTACAGCGAAACTTATAAAATACACTATGGTATCTCAACTGGGGACAGGCACTTTTGCCGATGGAAAACCTTCAAATGCTCAAAAATCTCGGCGGCAAAAGAGCCAGTCCCCGGAGGCCAATCATAAGTTTCGCTGTAGTGTTAACTGATTTAAGATTTTAAACCGGAAAAGACAAGAAGCCTTCATGTCCTTGCCTGATAAACAACCTTCACCTTTATAAACTATGGAAAATTCAATTCGCATAAGCGGGGCCAGGCAGCACAACCTCAAGTCCCTGTCCCTGGAAATTCCCCGCAACAAGCTGGTGGTCCTTTGTGGTCCTTCAGGGTCGGGCAAGTCAACCCTGGCCTTTGATATTATCTATGCCGAGGGGCAGAGGCGCTACGTGGAATCCCTGTCCGTTTACGCCAGGCAGTTTTTGCCGCAGATGGACAAGCCCCTGGTGGACAAGATTGAGGGGCTTTCCCCGGCCATCTCCATTGAGCAGCATACCCTGTCCAGAAATCCGCGCTCCACTGTGGGCACGGTGACCGAGGTGTACGATTTTTTAAGGGTTTTTTACGCCAGACTTGGGACTTCCACCTGTCCCGAGTGCGGCCTGGAGGTGCAGGCCCAGTCCGCCAGCCGCATCATAGAACATATCATGGACATGCCTCAGGGGACAAAGTTTATGATTTTAAGCCCCTTAGTGAACAACAAAAAGGGCACGCACCAGGAGCTTTTGAAAAAGCTCAAGTCCCAGGGGTTTGTCCGGGTGCGCATAAACGGCGAGGTCCAGAGCTTAGACACTCTGCCCGCGCTGGATAAAAACCGCAAACACCGTATAGAGCTGGTGGTGGACCGCTTAGTGCACAAGCCGGACATGCGCAACAGGCTGGCCGACTCGGTTGAACTGGCCCTGGCTTATGGTCAGGACAGCCTGCTGGTGTCCATTGTGGACGGCCGGGACATTTTTTACAGCACCCAGGCGGTATGCCCTGACTGCAAGATCTCCATGCCTGCTCCCAGCCCGCAGCTTTTTTCCTTCAACAGTCCCCAGGGGGCCTGCCCGGAATGTTCGGGCATCGGCAGCGTGGAGTATTTTGAGCCGGACCTGATAGCCCCCAACAAGGGCCTGAGCCTGAACCGTGGGGCAATCATCCCCTGGAAAAAGCCTGCGGTCTTTGCCAGGTACAAGGACGACCTGCTGGCCCTGGGCCGCAAATACGGCTTTGACTTAGACACCCGGCTGGCTGATTTTTCCCCGGAGGCCTTAGAAGCGCTTTTTGCCGGAGACAAGGAACTTGGTTTCGAGGGGGTGCTGAGCCTCCTGGAGGAGGGGTTCGCCATCGGCCCGGTCTGGCGCGATGAACTGGCCAGGTACAGGCAGTCCAGGCCCTGTCCTGTATGCAGGGGGGCCAGGCTGAGGCCCGAGTCCTTGTCCGTGCATGTAAACGGGAAAAACATCTACGAATTTACCCGGCTGTCCATTCACAAGGCCTTAGAGTGGCTGCAAAGCATGAAATTTCAGAAGTCCCAGGCCAGGATTGCAGAGCCGCTTATAAATGAACTGAGCCACAGGCTCAAATTTCTGGTCAACGTTGGCCTGGATTATATAAACCTGGCCCGGAACATGTCCACCCTGTCCGGGGGGGAGGCCCAGCGCATCCGCCTGGCAGGGCAGCTGGGCTCCGGCCTGGTTGGGGTGACCTATGTCCTGGACGAGCCAAGCATAGGCCTGCATCCCAGGGACAACGACCGATTGCTGTCCACCCTGCGCGAACTCCAGGGCCGGGGCAACACCGTGCTGGTGGTGGAGCATGACGAGGCCACCATCAGAAGCGCGGACCACGTGCTGGAGCTGGGACCCGGTTCCGGAGCCCTGGGCGGGGAAGTGGTGCACCAGGGAAGCGTGGATGCTCTGCTTGGTTCCAATACCCTGACCGGCAAGTACCTGCGCCGGGAGATGACTATCCCCAGGCCGGATAAAAGGCGAAACTCCGGTCGCTGCCTGACTCTGCGAGGAGTGAGCACCAACAACCTCAAAAACGTAGACTGCGACATTCCCCTGAACCAGTTAGTGGTGGTCACTGGAGTTTCCGGTTCGGGCAAGAGCTCGCTGGTGGTGGATTCGCTGTACAAGCACCTGGCCCTGGCCAGGGGACTCAAGGTGGATGAACCCGGAAGCATTGCCGGAATTGAAGGAGCGGAGCACATCGCCAAGGTGGTGCCCATTGACCAGTCACCCATCGGCCGGACCCCCAGGTCCAATCCGGCCACATATACCAAGGTCTTTGATGAAATCAGAAATATTTTCGCCGAAACCAAAGACGCAAGAAAGCGCGGTTACAAGCCGGGGCGTTTCAGCTTCAACGTGCGCGGGGGGCGCTGCGAGTCCTGCAGCGGAGACGGACAGATAAGGGTGGAGATGCATTTTCTGCCGGATGTTTTCGTGACCTGCGAGGTGTGCGGGGGGCAGCGGTACAACCGTGAGACCTTAGACATTGAATACAGGGGGTATAATATCGCCCAGGTTCTGGATATGTCCGTGGCCCAGGCCAGGGTGTTTTTCCAGAATTACCCGGTCCTGGAGCGCAAGCTGGGCATCCTGGAGGAAGTGGGCCTGGAATACCTGAGGCTGGGTCAGCCGGCCACTACTCTTTCGGGAGGAGAGGCCCAGAGGATAAAGATATCCAGGGAGCTGTCCAAGAAGAGCCTTCCAGGGACCCTGTACGTGCTGGATGAGCCCACCACAGGCCTGCATACCCACGAGGTGGGCAAGCTTATCCAGGTTCTGAACCAGCTGGTGGACAAAGGGGCTTCGATAATTGTCATCGAGCACAACTTAGACGTGGTGGCCTGTGCGGATTATCTCCTGGACCTGGGCCCCGGAGGCGGGGACAGCGGAGGATACATTGTGGCCCGGGGTACACCGGAGGAAGTCAGGGACAACCCCGGGTCGGTTACGGGCAGGTTTCTGTCCCTTGAGACTTGATAAGGGCAGTCAGCAGGCTCAGCTCTACCTGTCTTTTTCTTTTCTGTTTTCTATGGCCACACGGGTGGCCACACCCAGAAGGCCGCACAAAACTCCCAGGATCAGGGCCCGCAGGGGGTCGATGCCAAAGAGCAGACTGGCTGTAAGTCCCACAGTACCTCCCAGTATAACGCCTCTGAATATTGGTATGTTCATGACTGGTTCCTCTTTGTTTTTTACAGACGGCTTAAACTGTAACCATTCAGGGATGTGTCGGCAATCGCCACCGAGAATAGACTTCAGGCGTTACTCCCCAACCGTGAGCGGCAAAGCCGCCCGTGAGCAACGAAGTTGCCCGTGCCAAAAAAATCTTCTCCGGCACGGGAAGCCTTCAGCTTCACACGGGTGCTCCGCACACACGGTTTTTAAGAATAAAGAGTCCTGGAAGGGGTTGCCTGTCTGTCACTCAGGATGCTTTGCATGCTTCCTGCTCCCCTGAAGAGTTACCTTAAACTGAAGATTAACCGTATCAGGCTATGTTTGTAACCCGGTTATCGGTTATCAGTTAACAGATAAAAGGCATATATCCTCTGAAAAACTGAAGGTCAAATCTTATGCATGCGGATAAAAAAGAATTGCGGGCTGCGATGCACAGGCAAAGAAGTTCCCTGGACCCCGGGGAGGTAAATGCCAAAAGCTCTGCCGTAATAGAAAATTTTCTCTCTACTAAGAAGCTCATGCAGCATACCTGTTTTCTGGTCTATCTGCCCATCAAAAATGAAGTGGATACCAGGCCTCTGCTTCGAAAACTTCTGCAGCAGGGCCGTGAGGTGTACGCCCCGTACTGTGATCCAGGCCGGTCCGGCAGGATGGAATTTTACCGGGTGCAGGACCTGAGCTGCCTCAGGCCGGGGTTTTGCAATATCTACGAGCCGGAGCCGATACAGGAGAATATCTTTGAGAATCATGCTCCATCTGTGGCGGTGGTGCCCGGGGTGGCCTTTGACGAATCCGGGTACCGCCTGGGTTTCGGCCAGGGGTTTTATGACCGCTATTTCAGCCTGCTTCCAGACCCAGGGCCGCTGCTTGCGGGCTTTGCATATGATTTCCAGGTGGTGGAAAGTCTTCCGGCAGATCCCTGGGATATACCTATGCATTATGTGTTTACAGAAAAAAGGATCATTGAAGTTTTTACCCAAAATGAGTCAAGCTGAAAATGGGTAATAATTGGTAACTGTTCACAATAATGATATGAGCTACAGTGGTCCGGGGATTCGGCAAACAGGATGAAAAAAATCGCTCTCACGCCATAGCGTGACAGAGTTAATCAAAACGTAGCCATTCAGGGGGTCCTCGGTGATAACAAATGGCACAAGGCCTGGGGACTGTCCCCCGCTAAGGATCTGTCACGATACAAGTGTTATATTTGTCTTCTACATTCCCCGGACGCTCCGCGTCCCCCCCAGATTATGCAAACATTATGTAATACTTATTTTATACGGAGCCTGACTTTCAGCTTCAAGTGAGTGCCTGAAGAGTCAGTCACCTTGAGGCAAAATTTAGTATCGTTGCTGGGTTAGAGGCCTTTCGAGGCCCGGTGCTGCAGATACAGAGTTATCTCACTTTCAAGCGACCGCAGGCTTTCGCTATGCGGCAGCATTTCAAAAATGGTATTGATATAGCCTTTCTCAAGGACCTGCAGACAGGAGTAGGGGTAGTTCAAGTCATATACCCAGGAGATCAACAGCAGCAGGAAGTCATTTTTATAACGCATGCTGTAATAGTCGGCCAGTTGCCCTGACTTTACCTGATCAAGGATTGCCGGGGTTATGTCGCTCCCCTCTTCAAGGTCCAGGGTTACAGTGTTGCTGTTCCGGGAATCCCGGGTGATGTGAAAGAGAATAATAGGGAAAATATCAAGCTTGTCAGCATCCCGCACGGCCCCGGCTACCTTCAGGCACCAGCCTGTGAACCCTGAAGGAAGAAATCTCCTGTTATGAAAAAGAACTGCTTTTAGAATGCACTTCTTGTCAGGCAAGGGTAATTCCCGCAGGACATTTTCCCGGTGCAGTATTCTGGTGCTCAAAAGTGCGTGGTTGACAGACAGCCTGTCGTTGAAGGTCTGGTATTGCCTGTATTGTTCAAAACGGCCCAGGTCATGAAACAGGCCGGCCAGGGTGCTCAGGGTACTCGATCTGGAGTCAAAGCCCTGGTAAAGTGCCAGGTTCCGGGCGATTTCCATGACCCGGAGACAGTGCTCTTGTTTCAATCTGAAATTTGCATCTTCATCAGGCGCAAAGTCCACAAACTTTTGCACATACTCGTTAAAGTAGTTCTGGTAATATTTTAGGCGCTTATTCATGAAACCCGGTCATGTATCTGTTTAGCGCTTTTAAGGAAAGCGCTAAACAGATACCAAAAACTCTTTTCTTTATAGGGTTGCAGGCACAGCCCGCGTCAGTCCCTTACTTGATGAAACTGCAGTATGTCAGATATTAACTGATAGTGGTAAATATAAAGCATCTAACCCTTTGATTTTACTGACTACTGCCTGCTGGCCACTGACTACTGTGACTGGAAATAACACTATTTACAGTCGTAATCTTGCTTGTTGATGTATGCGAAAAAATATACATGATAGAGAAGCAAAGGACAAGCTTTCGGGTAACCATTCAGGGGTGGGACTCGATGGTGATTGCCGGCACCAGGCCTGGGGACTGTCCAACGCTGAGTACTAAAGCGGACTCTGCCCGCAACCCATGATAATGCAGTGCTCTTATCTCTATTGGGACTGTCCCCGCGATATCATTTATTGGTTACTGAAATCTCTCATTCGCAAAACTGGTTGCCTTTGACCTGGTTAATTCTTATTCTAGATTGCTATCAAAATGATTTTAATCAGCGTAAAATCAGCAATATCAGCGGCTAAAATCTTTCTTCTTCATGCAGCTGATAGCATCAAAGGCAAAGAATTTTGGCCACTGATTGCGCAGATCTCCGCAGATAAGAAGAGCATTGTTCAAGGGTTGTTAACGATAAACATAAAGATCACCTTGATTGCAAACTGTAATTAACACTACAGCGAAACTTATTAAATACAGTATGGTATCTCAATTGGGGACAGGCACTTTTGCCGATGGAAAACTGTCAACTGCTCAAAAATCCCGGCGGCAAAAGAGCCAGTCCCCGGAGGTC
>PWSL01000042.1 GCA_003563255.1 Desulfonatronospira sp.
AAGAGCCTGCGCCCCGGTGATACCCTTTTTGAACAGGCCCGGGAAATGAGGGAACAATGTGAAGAGTCCTTTATTCAGGCCTTGCAGGGGGCTTACAACCGGCTTTTCTATCCCAATGAAGACGGGCTTCAGGCCGCCACCATTGAAAATGGTCTTAATTTCAGACAAAACGCCGACGATACCGTGGAAAAACAGATTGAGGCCATGCTGGCCAGCATGCGCTGCGATCACAAGCTGGCCCTGGATGTGCTGGATGATCCCACACCTTATTTCGCCATGGCTGAAAAAGACCTTTGGCCCAGGCATGACAGGCGCACTCCCTGGAGGGATATCCAGATGCGGGCCAAGAGCAATCCGGCCTGGCCATGGATGCCTGGCATCAAGGGGCTGGAAAAGCTCAAGGATCAAGCCGTGGCCCAGGGGCGCTGGCGGGAATCAGCAGATGGTCATGTGGAAAAAGGACCATTTCCCAAGGAGAAAACTTCTCTGAATGTAGTGGAACAATTCACTGATGATAAAACCGGGGAGATTGTACTGACCTTGAATCCCAGAAATGCCGGTCCCACGCCCAGAGTGCATTATGCCCCCACCTCCTCGGTGTCTGAATCAGATCCGGCAGTGGAGGATCTGGAAGCTTTTCACACCCAGTCCCCCACACTTTATTTTCTTACCATTGATACCACAGGGGAACATGAGAGCGGTGAACCTGTCAGATGGGTGGCCAGGCTAAAAATCCGCCATCAGGTACGCGATTATCCCGACCAGCGCAAAGTGGAGCTCAAATCCACTCCTGCCGCGGAGATCCGCTACACCTTGGATGGAACAAATCCCAGGGAGGGGCGGGTATACGACGGTCCCATACCTGTATCCGATGACAAAGCCGTTCTCCAGGTCCATGCCGTTGCCGGGGAAGCCTCGGAGCAGCAGACCTTTAACATTCCTGAAAAAGGACAGAAAAGGGCACAACTGGATGAAACCAGGGCGGCCAGGTTGATAAACCAGAAGGTGCGCTTAGATTCCACAGACAAGGTGTTCGATCTGATCTCAAGATTCAAGGAAAGGGATAATGTCTTTTTTCATGGTGTGACCCTGAATGTAGGGGAAGGGGAGCTGGCTGTTCAGGTTCGTTTTAATGACCGTTATGTGGGTCCGGAGATGCTGGGCCGGATTATAAACGCCATGCGCGAAAACATAGGCGAACCCAATGCCCTGGTTCAGGTGACCATTCGAGACGGTGCTGACTTTGAAACCGGATTTGATCTTAAAGCCTTTGCCGAACTGGCCGGCATTGAACTCACACCGAATAAAGTCGAACAATAAAGGTCTGTCCGGAAAAAACCAAGTATGGAACAAACTCCCAAGGCCGCAGGCAACAATAAAAAGTCTCACCCCACAGTGGGTTTTGGTGTGCCGGTAGGTCTTGCTCCGCATCATTTCGTGGTCAGCATACCCCGGGGCAGCCGTCAGGAAGTGCGTATTACCGAAGATCTGGGGATGCACGCTCAGGGCGGGGACAGCCAGGTGCTGGACCGGGCTGTGGTTGCCCGCTCAGTCTGGACCGAGATTTCCGGGCCGGTAATGAAACTGTTCAATCAGCGTCTCAAGGCCCACAATCTGGCTTCCGGACGCTGGAAATCAGGAGATAACCCGGTGGACAGGCTGCTGGGAAAGGAGCTGTGCATCCTGGCCTGGGCCCTGGAAGAAGTGTCCCATGTGAAAATCGGCATGGTCCTCAGGAACTGGATGGCCTTGCGTCCTGAAGAGCGCTGGTGGCTGTTCGGCATGACCGCTGCTGCAACCGGGGCTCCGGAGGACAAAGGCCGGGGATGGAGGGCCGCCCTGGGTTATGCCCTGGGAGATACTCCTGAAAAGGTCATCCGTCGCCCCAGGTCCTCCAACGGACAAAAAGACAAACCTCTCAAGGACAAAAAGAAAGAAATGCCCATGCTCAAATATGTCCTGGATAGCAGCCATGAAGACCAATAAGCAGCCCAATTTAAAACCCCTGGCTCTCGCGGATACCCCGGCTCTTATTGAGCGGGTTTTTCCGGCCCAGAAGATTTCCGCAGAGGCCCAGAAAGAAAGAAAGGCAGGTGCAGGGCAGACTTTGACTGCCCTTGGCTCCTACTGGAAGGGGCGCAAGCCGTTGATTATGGTCCGGGCCATTGTCCTGGCCGGATTACTCCCGGTCACTGACGACATGGAAGCGGATCTGGATATATTTGAAAAGCTCATGGGTATTGACGATGCCGCGTTTGGACGGCGGGAGCCGGGGCTCAGACCCAGGGATTTAGCCTCAAAGATAGACGAGATCTTTCCCTGGGAATATTTTAATTATACCATATCCAGTATTGATGCCGAGGATGATGCATATGCACTTCTTATTGAAGCTATTACATTTCCAATAAATATGGAGCACCACCCCTTTCTTTCCCTTCGCTGGAAAAGAAATATTGATCCGGCGGACAAGCATCGTCTCCTTGCCCGGGCCATGCAGGATATGCCTTATGAAGAAAAGGTCAGGCTCTGCAAAAGGCCGGAAGAATGCGATCCCGGCATTCTGTACGGCCCTGTCTGGGAGGACGTGAACAAGCATCTGGGACACCTGGGCATTGAGGCTTACAGCCATGAAGAGTTGGTGGAGCAGCTGGGCATCCTGAGATATGGGCGCAGGCCCCGAGTGGGGGATACCTTCTGCGGTGGAGGCAGTATTCCCTTTGAGGCGGCCCGTCTGGGCTGCGATGTGTATGCCTCGGACCTGAACCCCGTAGCCTGTATGCTGACCTGGGGAGCATTGAATATTGTCGGCGCATCTACTGAAAAACGGGCTGAAATAGAAAATGCCCAAAAGGAAGTCGCCGAAGCCGTGGACCGTGAGATTGTCGAGCTTGGCATCGAGCACAACAGCCGGGGAGACCGGGCCAAGGCCTACCTGTACTGCCTGGAAACCCGCTGCCCGGAAACCGGCTGGATGGTGCCCATGGCCCCAAGCTGGGTTATTTCCAAGAACCGTAATGCCTATGCCAGGCTGATTCCCAACCATGACCAGAAGCGGTTTGACATAGAGGTAGTGTCAGGAGCCGGGAGCCAGGAAATGAAGGCTGCTGAACAGGGCACGGTGCAAAACGGACAACTTGTCTATGAACTGGATGGACAGACCTATCGCACTCCCATTCGGACCTTGCGCGGGGATTATACTGACCAAGAGGGCAACCCCAAAAACAAACTGCGCCAATGGGAAAAGCTGGACTTCAAACCGCGCCCGGATGATATCTTTCAGGAACGGCTGTACTGCATTCAATGGATTACAAGGGAATCGCTGGATCAATCACGCAAGGAGACCTATTTTGCTTCTGTAACCGAAGAGGATCTTGAACGGGAACGGCAGGTGGAACAGATTGTTCAGGAAAACCTGGCAGACTGGCAGGAGCAAGGTCTGGTCCCGGACATGCCTATTGAGCCTGGGGATGAGACGACCCGTCTACATCGTGAACGAGGATGGCGGTATTGGCATCATTTATTTAATGCAAGGCAACTACTTTTTTTTAAAGCATTGCGTTTAGTAGCTTTCCACAATAATCATTTGACATGTCTTTATCATCAATTGGCTAAAGCACTTGATCGCTCATCCAAGATATGTCGTTGGACTCCTGGTTCGCCAGCTAAACCTGGTGTCGCAATTACAGCAGAAAAAGTTGCTCAAGTGTTTGACAATCAAGCACTAAATACTTTTTATAACTATGGATGCCGGAGTACCTTCGAAATGCTTGGATATTTAGCTCGCTATGAAACACCTATATTTACAATAAGTTCAAATTCAAAAATTGAAACCCAAGAATGCAGCAAGGTTACAGAATACAGTGATATATGGGTAACCGATCCCCCTTACGCCGATGCTATCAATTATCACGAAATTACCGAATACTTCATTGCCTGGCTGCGCAAAAATCCGCCCCCGCCTTTTGATGAATGGATCTGGGATTCACGCCGTTTCCTGGCCATAAAGGGCTCGGGAGATGATTTTCGCCGCAGCATGGTGGATGCATATTCCGCCATGGCCGGGAATATGCCGGACAATGGCCTGCAATGCGTCATGTTTACCCATCAGGATACCGGAGTCTGGTCGGATATGGTTTCTATTTTCTGGGCTGCGGGGCTCAGGGTGGTGGGGGCCTGGTATATCGCTACTGAAACCAGCACTGCCCTTAAAAGCGGCGGCCACGTCCAGGGCACTGTCACCCTTGTCCTGCGCAAGCGTCTTCAGGAAGAATCCAGCTTCAAACAGCGTCTGCTGCCCAGGATCCGCAAAGAAGTCCAGACCCAGATAGACTCCATGATGCGTCTCAATGACGAGGCCAAAGTTCACGGCAAGTCCGTATTCAATGATTCTGACCTGCAAATGGCCGGTTATGCCGCTGCCCTCAAGGTGCTGACCGGCTATAGCGAAATAGACGGCAAGGATGTTGCCCAACTGTCCCTTCAGCCCAGGCAGAAGGGACATAAAACCGTGATAGACGACATTGTAGAATATGCCTCGGAGATCGCCAATAACCTTCTCATCCCGGAGCGGCTCAAGGAACTTGATCCCAACACATGGGCTGAGATTACAGGGATTGAGCGGTTCTACCTGCGCATGCTGGCCATTGAGCAGGGCGGAGCCGCCAAGCTGGATAACTACCAGAATTTTTCCAAGGCATTTCACGTGGACTATCAGCCCCTTATGGCCTCCATGAAACCCAATGCCGCAAGACTCAAAGGAGCAAAGGATTTCAAACCCAGAGAGCTTGCCGGGGGAGAGCTGGGCAAAACACTGCTGGGCGAATTGCTTCTGGCCATTCAAGAGCTCATGAACGACAAGGAGCCCAGGGTTGTTTTCGGGCAGATCCGCTCCAACCTGGATGAGACCTATTTCCACAAACGCCCCCACCTGCTGGCCATGGCCCGGTACATACATGACATGCTCATCAGCAGAAGGCCGCAGGAGGCCCAAAAGGCGGAAATCATCGCCAACCGCATACGAAACGAGGGCATCTGACATGACTCCGGGGGATATTCAGCGGTACTCCTCCAGGACGCACCGCCTGGATCAGACAATGCTCGCCAGGCACCTCCAGAATGCCACCCGCTATTACCGTATTGCCGGATACTTTACCTCTTCCCTTTTTGAAATCGCAGCCGAACACCTCGAAGGGGTTCCAGACGTGCGCATTGTCTGCAACTCCGACGTACGGGCCGAAGACATAAAAATCGCCCGGGTGCGGGAAGCCAGCCTCCTGGGACGATTGAACAGTCAGGCCGTGGAAGTTGACTCCCTTTTGAACAAACCCCGCTATCAATGGCTTTATGAATTTCTTACCCGGCATCCCGATGCCATAAGGGTGGCTCCGGATGAATTCTGCGGGTTCGTGCACGGCAAGGCCGGGGTTATCTGGAAGAAAGACGGTTCCCGCCTGGGATTTATCGGCTCCATGAACGAAACCAGGTCCGGGTGGCAAAAGCATTACGAGATTTTATGGGAAGATCACAGCCCGGAGGGTATTGACTGGATCGAGGCTGAATTTGAAGCCTTGTGGGCAAAGGCGGTGCCTTTGCCCCGGGTTGTTGCCCAGGAACTTGGCAGGCGCGCCTGGAGGGTTGAAATTGAACTGGGCCAGGAAGAAGATGATCACAGCCTGGCCCCGGCCGCTTTGGTGGAAGCTCCCATGTACAGGGAAGGGCTTTGTCTGCAGCCCTGGCAGCGGGCCTTCGTGACCGAGTGCGTCAAGCACCGGGGCTGGTTTGGAGCGGTCAGGCTTTTGCTGGCGGATGAAGTAGGCCTGGGGAAAACATTGTCCATGGGCACAGCAGCCTTGACCCTGGCTCTTCTGGATGCAGACAAAACAGAGTCTTCCGGCAATTCCTGCAGGCTAAGGCCCATTGCTATATTTGCCCCGGCATCTCTAACCGAACAGTGGCAGACGGAAATGATGGACAAGCTGGGCATTCCCTGTGCCCGCTGGGACTCAAGAAAAAAAGTCTGGCTGGACCCGCAGGGCCTGTTTATCTCGCCCCCGGGGGCCGAGCAGATCGGGCGTTGCCCCTTCAGGATCGGCATCATTTCCACCGGTCTCATTGTGCAGCCCACTACAGAAAAAGAACTGCTCTCCCAGATAAATTTCGATATCCTTGTTCTGGATGAATCACATAAGGCCCGTACCAGGCAGGCGCTGGGCAGGAATGAAGGCGAGCCCAACGCCCTGCTCAAGTTTATGCGTGACGCAGCCGGTCGCTCCCGCCATGTCTTGCTTGGAACTGCTACCCCCATGCAGACCCGGGTTGAGGACCTTTGGGGTCAACTGGCAATCCTGCACCGGGGAGACGGCCGCTTTGTTCTGGGCAATGAATTCAGCCCCTGGCATATCCCGGCTCAGGCCAGGCCTTTGCTTACCGGGGAAGACCATCCCCGGGACCTGGAGCAGGCCTGGAAATTCCTGCGCCCCCCCCTTCCGCCGGTGGATGCGTCCAGTGAAGGCTATTTCAGACGTCTGGTTCATAATATACGGGCTGAGATGGGTCTGCGTGAAAACACATTTGAGGCAACAGGGTCTGTTGTTGATCTGCCTGAAGCGGTGCGGGAAGAATTTGAGGACCTGTTGGAAGAACCTGTGCAAGGAACAAAATTTTTTCAGCGCCATAACCCTGTGGTTCGGCATGTGGTCCTGCGCAAGCGCCGGGTTCTGGAAGAATCCGGTCTGCTGCAAAGAATCGGTGTAGATCTGCATCCTGATCATGATCGCAGCCGGGAGCCTCATCAGTTTGCAGCCCTTTTCCAGGAACAGGCCCTGAAGACCGAGCACTGGTTTGATCAGGCCTACGAAGCGGCAGAGGCCTTTGGCAGGGCTTATGGCCGCAGGGTCGGAGGGGCTGGCTTCATGAAGACCCTGATGACCCAGCGTCTTTGCTCCAGTTGCATTGCAGGTCTGAGCACAGCCCAAAAGATCTTGCAGGGAGGGGAGATTGAGGACCAGGACGGGGAGTCCCTAAAAAACCTTGATGAGATCACTGCAGAAGAAAAGGGCTGGCTTAATAAGTTAATCCAGGCCCTGAGCCAGATGCGGGACCAGGACCCCAAGCTCAAGGCGGTAAAGCACTACCTGGTGGAGGAGGACTGGCTCAGGTATGGATGTATTATTTTCAGCCAGTATTATGATACCGCATCCTGGGTGGCTTACAATCTGGCTGCCATGTTTCCGGATGAGCTTGTGGGGCTTTATGCCGGAGCCGGGAAAAGCGCCCTTTATCGTGGTCCTGACAACCAGAATGAAGCCGAGCGTGAACATCTGAAAAACCTGGTTCAAGAGCAGGACGTCAGTATAATGGTGGCCACGGATGCAGCCTGTGAAGGGCTTAATCTGCAGCGGCTGGGTACACTGATCAATGTGGATCTGCCCTGGAATCCCACCAGGCTGGAGCAGCGTATCGGGCGAATAAAGCGTTTCGGGCAGGTCAGGGCCAGCGTGGATATGCTCAATCTGGTGTACAAGGATACACTGGACGAAAAAATCTATGCCCGCCTCTCGGAGCGAATGAAAGACCGCTTTGATATCCTGGGGTCTCTGCCGGACACCATTGTAGATGAATGGATAGAAAACGAGGAACTCATCGGGGCTAAAATGGATGAATACATCGAGGCCCAGAAACGGGTGAACGGCTTTGATATCCGCTACAACAGCAACCTGGACGCCCGGGAGGACGACTGGCGCAACTGCACCCGGGTCCTCTCCCTCCGCCGGATTGACAGCTTCATGCGCCAGGGCTGGGGAACAAAAAGTCCTGCTGGGGAAGGATAGCCGGTCTGCATTTTTTATGACCAGCATCAAAATCCACGGATTGACCGGCTTGATGGCTTGTGGCATCTGATGAGTAATGTAACTTGAGTAAACTTA
>PWSL01000312.1 GCA_003563255.1 Desulfonatronospira sp.
CACAGATCACACCCAGTGAAATCCGCTGCGCTGAGACTTCGTCTATTTCACCGGGCAGGCAGATTGACACAGATATAAGATATTGAAGAGATATATATTTTTTCCTTGCGGGAATAAGACCCCAGTGAAACCCTGCTGCGCAGGAACGCTTTCAGCGTTGTTTCACGGGGCAGGACCCGCAAGGAAAAGGTATCAGCCCTTCGGGCGGGGGAAGATTACTCCCCGGTAGCTACCGCGGATGCGGTGGAGACCATGTGCATACCAGGTGCGTATTCCTGGTATGCACATAAAAAACCTCTCTTATCTGTGTGCATCTGTGTGATCTGTAGGCAAAAAACTCTTTTCTTCTTTGGATGGTCCAGGCTGGAAGAGGGTGTAGAGATTATATGTGCCCGATATGATTTTTCTTTTCATACCTCTCTGACAGACTGTTAAGCTGTGCTTGCAATTTTGAAAGTTATGAGTAAAACTAACCTTACAAAAGGCAACGGTGATCAGTTTATTTCGACAAGCTTGTTACTTAAGCTCCGGGTTAAAGATCATCAGATAAAGCGATACAAATACTTATTTAAGGAGAATTATTAAATGGAAGACCATGTTAAAGAAGCTTTGGAGATTGTGAAGGCCCAGGCCGGTGTTCGTAATATGACTGAAGAAGAAATCAATTCTATGATTAAAACTCTGTCTGAAGGCATACAAAAGGCTTCACAAGGAGTAGCCGAGTCACAGGCCGAACAGGAGCAGCAACCGTCTGTAGATCCCAAGAAAGCCATCAAAGAAAAAAGCATAACCTGCCTTGAGTGCGGCAAGTCATTCAAGGTTCTTACCAAGAAGCATTTTGCCAAACATGATATGACTACAGAAGAATACAAGGAAAAGTGGGGGTATAAAAAAAATCAGTCCCTGATTGCAAAATCCCTGGCCCGGGAGCGTAAGAAAAAAATGCAGGATATGGAACTGTGGAAGAAGAGAAAGATGAAGCCGAAGGGTAAAATCCTTGGTTAAATGTAGCCAAAAATAAAAAATAAGATATTCTGGATGCTTCTGAAGTGCTGTTTGCTTCTCAGGGTTTCGACAACACCACTACGCTGAAGATAGTTAACCCGGGCTTTGCCCGCAACCCAGCTTTGCAGGAAATCCTTCGGATTTGTTTAACCGGGCAGGCAAAGTTTCAGGAGTAAGTCACTAAGGCTTTTTCCGCGACCCTGCGCGGAAAAAGTGGCCCCATCGGGGCAAAAGAGACTGCCCACGGAATACACGGAATTTCACGGAATATGCTTTGCTTCGCAACGCTTTAAAACTTCCGTGCCCTTCCGTGTGTTCCGTGGGCATAACCTCCTGGCTTTTTTTGAAAATGAAACAACATGTTTGTTTCGAAATTTGTGCTAAGCGCCAAATGCACATAGTCTTGCATGAGATTGTAACTGTTTTGCCGGTCTAATCCTAAACTGATTGGAGCAAACCATGTCACAGAACCACGCATCCAAGGACTTTTCCTTCCCCTCGGCTGAAGAGTACCAGGATCTGTTCATAAACGCTCCGATAGGCGTTTTCATCACCACACCAGAGGGACGTTTTCTATCAGCCAACCCGTACCTGGCGCAACTGCACGGCTACGATACGCCCCGGGAAATGATTGACTCCATAATTGATATCGCCAGTCAGTTATACGCAGACTCTGAAGACAGGAGTTTACTGCAGCTCCAGCTTGAAACACAGGGACAGGTGCAGAATTTTGAGTGCCGCCTTCTCAGGCGGGACGGGTCAGTATTCTGGGCATCCATAAATATCCGGGCAGTGTGGGATACAACAGGCGGTTTCACTCGTTATCAGGGGTTTATTTCCGATATTACCGCACGTAAACAAGCAGAAGAAGCCCTTAGTAAAAACGAAGAAAAGTACAGGACGGTTTTTGAAAATACTGGAGCTGCCAGCTGCATTTTAGAAAAAGACGGAATCATCTCCCTGGCCAATGCCAGATTCGCCCAACTGGCTGGATACCCTCTTGAGGAGCTCCATAACACAAAGACCTGGATGGAATTTGTTGTCCCGGAAGACCTTGAGAGAATGCACCAGCAGCATGAGGTAAGACGTAAAGATAGAAAAAAGGCTTTAAACGAGTACGAATTCAGGTTTGTAGATAAAAAGAATAATTTGAGGAATATTTACTTATGCATTGATATGATCCCTGGTACGGATAAAAGCGTTGCTTCACTTCTGGACATTACCGAACGTAAGCGGGCCGAAGAGGCACTGCGTGAAAGTGAGCAACGTTTTCAAAAAATGCTGTCCCTGATTCCTGATATGGTTTCCATACAAGACCCTGACATGAATATTATTTACAGCAACTGGAATGGATTAGCCGGTGTTCCTGAAGAAAAAAGGATCCTGAATACCAGGTGCTACAAGACATACAGGGGATACGACCAGATATGTCCTGACTGCAAAGCTGTTAAAGTTTTTGAAACCAGAGAAACTTTTAAAGAAGAAACAATGCTGCCTGATGGAACATGGGTTGATGTGCGTGTAATACCTTTCCTGGACCAGAACGGTGATGTTGTATTTTTTGTTGAATGGGTCAGGGATATAACCAACATCAAGCGGTCGGAAGAAGACCTGATCGCCGGCAAGAGACTTCTCGAAGGCATCATTGACGGCGTTTCAGACGTTTTATCCATCCAGTATCCCGACCTGAGCATCGAGCGCTACAACCAGGCGGGTTATGATCTTTTAGGCATGACCCCGGAACAAGTAAAGGGTAATAAATGTTTTGAGCTTATCGGCCGAAATCGTCAGTGTGAAGAATGTGCTACAATTAAAGCCGTGAAAACCGGCAGGTTGGAGGAAGTTGAGAAGTACTCCCCTGAATTGGGCATCTATTTGAACTGCCGCAGCAATCCCATAATGGATGAAGGTGGAAATGTAGTCCGAATTATACAGCAGTTGAGGGACATAACTGAGCAGAAGCAGGCAGAGCAATCTCTGAAGGCAGCAATCAAAGAGGCTGAGCAAGGAAGGCAGACGCTTGATGCTTTGATGACATATATCCCGCTGGGTATAACCATTGCTGATTCTGACATAACATTACAGCGGGTCAGCCGCCATGGGCTGGAGATGATGGGCTGGCCTGAGGAAAGGCACGTCGGTTTGTCCGTGGAGCAGATCCTGGATGAATGGGAGGTCTATCTGGCCGACGGTGCAACAAAGGCTCGGGTGGAAGAACTGCCCTTGCCCAAGGCCATAATGAGCGGTGAAACTGTGCTTGGACAAGAGATCGTCCAATGCCATGCCGATGGTCGGGTTATTCCTTTGACCTGCGATGCCGGACCGATCAGGGGCTCAGAAGGCCGTATCACCGGAGGGATTGTAGCCTGGCAAGACATAACCGAGCGCAGGCGGGCCGAGAAAGCCCTACAGGAGAGTGAGGAAAAATACAGACAGTTATTTGAATCATCGCCGATTTCTTTGTGGGAACAGGACTTTTCAGAAGTCAAAAAGCGCCTTGAAGAGCTTAAAGCTCAGGGGATAAAGGAGCTTGAGGTCTATTTGAAGCAGCGGCCTGAACTGGTAAGGGAAATGACCGGACTGGTAAAAGTCATAGATGTCAATCAGGCCTCATTGAATTTGTATAAAGCAAATTCCAAGGATGAATTATTAGCTGGAATATCCAGGGTTTTTGGTAAGCAGTCCTATAGTGATTTTTTGCAGGGCCTGTTGTTAATTGCATCTGGAGAAACCAGTCTTTCTTTTGAAAGGGATCATGTGACCCTGGATGGTCAGAGCTTGAAGACACAGCTCTACTGGTCTGTCATTCCAGGATATGAGGATGACTATTCCCGTGTACTGGTCTGCATTGTCGATACTACCGAACTTATGAACATTCAGGATGAGTTGAGACAGGCCAAGGAGCAGGCCGAAGCCGCCAACCATGCCAAGAGCGAATTTCTGGCCAACATGAGCCATGAGATCCGTACACCAATCAATGGCATGCTTGGAATCATGCAGCTTTTGCAGAGCACTGACCTTGATTCGGAGCAGAAGGAGTATGTGAACATGGGGATTGTTTCTGCCAACAGGCTGACCAGGCTACTTTCGGACATCCTGGATTTGTCCAGGATTGAGGCCGGGCAGATGACAATCCGCAAGGAAGAGGTGCATGTAAAGAAGCTGTGCGATTCCGTGGATGAGCTGTTCATGGTCACCAGCCGGGACAAGAACGTATCCCTGGAATTCAGCCTGGACCCGGAGCTGCCTGAAGTTCTTCTTGGGGACGAGGCCAGACTGCAGCAGGTCCTGTTCAACCTGGTGGGCAATGCCTTGAAGTTCACCGAGGATGGTCATGTAAGCGTGTACTGGCATCTGCAGCAGCGACACGGCAGAAATGCCCGGGTGCTGATATCTGTCTCGGATACGGGCATAGGTATGAGCGAGGCCAAGGTGGATGAATTGTTTAAGCCCTTTGTCCAGGCGGAGAACGCTTACACCCGCAAGTATCAGGGTGCCGGTCTGGGTTTGTCCATTGTCAGCAGGCTTGTGCAACTGATGCATGGAAATATGTCTGTAGAGAGTACGCTGGGTGAAGGGAGTACGTTTTATGTTTCACTGCCGCTTGGGCTGCCTGAAGAGTCTGGGAGTAATCCGGAGCAGACCGATGCCCGTGCAGGCACAGGCAAGCTCCGGTTGCGCATTCTCCTGGCAGAGGATGATCCTTCCAACCAGCTGCCCATGAAGATGCTGCTGGAAAAGTCCGGACACGAGGTGAGCCTGGCCCAAAACGGACAACAGGCCCTGGATATGCTTGCCGACCAGGATTTTGACTGTATCCTCATGGATATACACATGCCGGTCATGGATGGAGTGGAGGCGACCCGGCGCATTCGCGCCGCAGAGGACAGATGTCGGATGTCGGTTATCAAAGATCAGAGGTCAAAGACCGGTAGACGGACATCGGGTGTCGGAGATCAGACCCGGGACAGGATTCCAATTATCGCTCTGACTGCCTATGCCATGCAAGGAGACCGGGAAAGATTCCTGGAAGCTGGCATGGATGATTACCTGGCCAAGCCGGTGCAGTTAGAGGATATGGAGAAAGCGCTTTCAAGGCTTGCAGGATAAAGTCGGCAGGGACTCCCCAGGCCGGTGTCCGGCTCTCACTGAATGTTTACCCGTAATCAGTGCGTAGTTAGATGTGACTGCAAAAAGTAGTTTTTGCAGTCACAACGGCAATGGATCCTGTGGTGTCTTGCGCAGGGACAGATACTCCAGGGGGAAACGGCGCAGCTTTCTCATGGCAGAAAGAGAAATAGAGTCTTCCGTATAAGCTGCTGATCTGGTATCTATGCCTGCCTTGTTGAACAGCTCTGCAAGCTTTTCCGTTTCCGTGCGGATATCGTCCAGTTCAGCGGCCTTTTCATAAGGCTCGGAAAAAAATATGCCCTGGCAGCCGCCGGTACTGTCCGTGGTCAGTTCCTCAAGGCCTGGGGCAGGAGATCCAATAGTTACCAGCATGCACCCCGGTTGCGATGGACAGTCCCCAGGCCTGGTGCCATTAACCATCACCGGGCCCCCCTGAATGGTTGCACTTATATCACCTGCCGAACACCCGCTGCAGTATGCTGGTGGTCTGACTCAGGGGATCATTTCTGATGGCTGCCTCCTCCACAGCCAGGTACTCAAAGATGGCCTTTATGGAATGATCCACCACGTGTTCCGAAATATCCGCCCGGGCATCCGGAACAAAGGGAAGCTGCTGGTACCTGGACATCATGTCTTCATAAACCCGCACCGCGCCCACATCCGCAAGACTCTGCCTTACCAGCGGGGTAAATTCCTCCGACAGGGGTCCGGACATTGTGTCCTCAAAATACCGTGTGGCCGCGTCATCAGGACCGTTGTAAATCCCACGGACATCATCCAGGGTCATCTCGGAAACGGCCTGTACAAACATTTCCCTGGCCCTGGGCGTAGCTTGCTCAGCGGCCCGGTTCATGCGCAGCTCCAGATCATCGAGCATATGCCCCATCCCGGCTCTTTCCAGAATGTTTTGAACATTCTGCAGACTTGCAGGCAAAGGGATATGAGCCTTAGGATCCTGGTAATAACCGTCTTTCCGGCCAAGATGACTGACTACTTTTTCACTGCCTACGCGCAGGGCCTCTCTTAATCCCTCGGCAATCTCCGAATCCGCAAGCCCTGATTTTTCTGTAACTTCAGGATTCTTGCGCAAAGTATCCATACCGCGCTGCAGCCAGTCTTGAGCCCTGAGTTCAGAAGCTACCATCAAAACAGCCGCAAAAAATGCCATTATAAGAGCACACTTTTTCATACCGCACCTTCTGTTTTTGTAGTTATTACTACAGCGATACTTTGAGTTAATTTTTGGGAGACCACCGGGGACAGGCACTTTTGCCGACCTCAGACTGTAAAACGGCCGGACTGTCCGGCGGCAAAAGAGCCAGTCCCCTTCCAGCTTAAATTATGTGTCGCTGTAGTGCTATTCAGTGTAGAAATATGCTCCAGTGGTCCGGGGATTCGGCAAACAGGACGTAAACACTGCGTTTCAGACCCCTCAATCATGCATAGGCCGTTATCCACTCTGAAAGCCTGCCAACAATATCGTCTCTTCCGGTGGCTACCAGCCTGTCCACCTCCTGACCGTCTTTGAAAATTATAAAGGTGGGCACACCGCGCACCCCTGCCGCCCAGGAAGGAAGGTCTTGCGGACTTTCAATCTCAAAGCTCAGCACTTTGATCCTGGAAGCCAGGCTGTATTTATCTCCCTTCAGGGTCTGCACCGCAGACCGGCAATCCGGTCAGGTGGGCATATGCAGAAGAACTGCAGCATGACCCGTATGTTCCATGACTTCTTTTTGAAACTCATCTTTAGTATGCAATTCTTTCACAGACATGGCCGCTTCTCCCTTTGATTATTCACGTTACGGATTATTACCATTCAGACTCACTTCTTTTTACCCGCAAACACGGTCAGCGGATATGAGCCACCGTCAAGAATATATCTTTCGTAGACACCGTCAAGTAATGTTTCCTGCATATCCATCCCGGCATCCCTGAAAGCCTGCTCCCAGGCCCATTTGGGAAAAAGTCCCAGTATATGGTGATCAGTATGTATGGTCAACTCGCCCTGCTCCCGGATCAGGTACACGAACACGGCTTCATAGGTATCCGGTCTGTAAGGATTTATGTAGTTGTTCTCCAGCAGAGTCAGGTGCAGGCCGTTTTTTTCTCCGGTGTAGGCGAAATTGTTGTTCTGAAAGGTTTCTTTGGGTTTAGCGGTCACAAGAAAAACACCCCCCTTCCTGAGATGCTCAGCAGCGGTCTTCACCGCCTGGTGCAGGTCCTTACGGGTAACAAGATAATCTGTACTGTCCGGAATGGCCACGGCATCAAACTTCCGGTCCAGACGAATGCTGCGCATATCTCCTTGAAAATATTGCACATCAGGATTGTCAAAGCGGGCTTTTTTCAGCATACCCGGGCTCAGATCCACCCCGGTGACTGTGAAATGCCGCTTGAATACACGGTCGTGAATACCTGCACCGCTGCCTAGATGCAGCAGGGTCCTGGGGGGATCATCCCGGGCTGTGCGCATTATGAGATCCACGTAGAACCCGGCTTCGTATTCATATTCAGCCGGATCGGCCAGGAGTTCCTCGGTCCAGGCCAGTTCGTTGTATGAGGGCCAGGAAAAACTCATTATCACTCTCCTCCCACCCGGCTCTTAATCTGTCCGTCAATAACTGTAATCTCCAGATCGTCGCCGGGGCTTACGTCCTGTACGCTGCGCAGGAATTTCCCGCTTTTGGCCACAGTAACCAGGCTGTAACCCCGCCTGATGGGTGCGTAAGGATCCAGGGACTCCAGCTTTTCCGCGGCAAAGGACA
>PWSL01000212.1 GCA_003563255.1 Desulfonatronospira sp.
AGTCAGGTGCTGGCTGACGTGCGCAGCGATAAGATCGCCATCCCCGAACTGCAGCGCCCGTTTGTCTGGAAAACGTGGCAGGTTCGCGACCTGATGGACTCCCTGTACAACGGCTATCCAGTGGGTTACTTGATCACCTGGCAATCAGTCGGGGCGAAACTCAAGGGTGGTGAAGTAGCCGCGCATCAGCAGATTTTGATCGATGGTCAACAGAGGGTGACCGCTCTGCGCGCCGCGATTGCCGGGCAGCCCGTCGTAGGTAACCGTTATCAGAAAAAGCGGATCTCCATCTCGTTTAATCCTCTAACCGAGGAATTCGCCACGCAAACCCCCGCGATCCGCAAGAGCAGCCAGTGGATCCACGACATCAGCGAATTCTATTCCGGCACCAGCCAACTGACCTTCCTGCGTCATTATTTCAAGAAAAATCCGGATGCCGATGAGGGCAAGGTCGAGACCTCGGTAACAAAACTTGCGGCAATCGAGCACGCCCAGGTTGGGGTCATTTCGCTGGCGGATGACCTGGACGTCGAGACAGTGGCCGAGATATTCGTTCGCATCAATGCCAAGGGCGTACCGCTTTCAAGCGCGGATTTCGTCATGAGCAAGATTGCCACCTATGGGGATGAAGGGAGAAATCTGCGCAAACTGATCGACTACTTCTGCCATTTGGCCGTTGCGGGACACGCCTTTGCAGACATCGAAGAAAACGACAAGGAGTTCGCCTCTACGGAACATCTTCAAAAGATCGAGTGGCTGAAAAATCAATCAGATGAAATATTCCAGCCCCAATACACCGATGTGATCCGGATCGCCGGCCTGGTTGGGTTCAGACGAGGCAGGGCAGGTGCCATTGTAAGCGAGCTTTCCGGCCTGGACCCGGAAACCCGAAAAATAGATGAATCACGGATTCCGAGTGCCTATCAGCGATTTGGGAACGCCCTAGATCAACTGGTCAGAAAAAACCACCTGCAAAATTTCGTGATGATGATCAAGTCCGCCGGGTTCATAGACGCCAGCATGATTGGATCAAAAAACGCTTTGAACTTCGCTTACGCGCTATACCTCTTGCTACGTCAAAACAACGAGCTGTCCGAGGGGCAACGGGCCAGAATCATTAAACGCTGGTTTGTGCTCACCCTGCTGTCGGGCAGGGCTGTCGGAGGTTTTGAAGCGACCTGGGAGACCGATCTGAGACGGATACGTGAAGCTGGGGCCGAGCGTTACCTGGGGATGCTCGAAGAATCCGAACTCGGTGATGGATTTTGGAATGTCGCCCTGCCTCAGGAACTCAACACGCCCAGCAAGCGCAACCCGGCTTTCCAGACCTACCTGGCGGCACGTGTGTACACTGGGGGCCGCGGGTTTCTGTCCAAGTCGATCAATGTAGCCCTGATGATCGAAGGTCACGGTGACCTGCATCATATCGTGCCCAAAAATCATCTCATCAAGAATGGATTTCCCAAGCAGGACGACTACAACCAGGTCGCGAACTTTGCCCTTACCGAGACGCCGATCAATATTGCGATCAAGGATCATCCGCCAAAGGAATACATGGCCTGGGTTGATGATCAGATTTCCACCGGCGAACTGCGGCTTGGCGAGATAACGGATAAAGCGGACCTGGATGCTAATCTGGCGGAAAATGCGATTCCTGATTTTATCGGGGAGGTCACCGCCGGAAATTACCGGGAGTTTCTGGAAGAACGGCGAAAATTGATGGCTGCACTGATTCGGAGATACTACGAGGCGTTATGAATGAGACACGATAATGCATGCCTAACCCACAAGCATAGAGTTGACCAGAAAGCCGTGAATAGAGGCGTTGGTGAGAGATGAGCATGGTGGATCTCTATCCATTGTTCATGAAGCCCGGTGTGCCTGGCAGGGAGTATTGGCAAAGCTTTTTTGAGGATGTTTCAGGAGGGAGGAAAGATTACCGTCAGGTCCGTACAGTGAGCCGGTTGGAGATCATTTTTCTCTGCCTTTGGAAAAATCCGGTTGGAACCGGGCACAGATTGCAGATTTATTGTCCATTTTTCCATATAAATTTGCCTGAGTTCCAAAATCCGGCCTGGCACGGGAGCACCAGCTTGATAAAAGCCAGCAGACTACCACAGCCGACAATCTGGACAAAAGCATAGCAGAAAGTGATGGTTTATATTGGTATTCTGCATATCCCATTTCACAAATATTGTAGAAAATTTCAATCAAACGATTATTTTTTCAATCAGCCGGACAAGAACACAGAAGAATTTGCTGATTGGAGGTGCCAATTTGTCGCCTCCAATTCGGACAAGATGGGACAAAAGGTTAATTGACACCAATAAGGACCGTTGTTATCTGAAAATGTAGTTGGTTGATATTCCATTCCAGATATAAATACCCCCGGAATCCTTTTCATGAACAAATCCAGAATACATAAGCTTCTGCAATACGCTCTGGCTGAGGCTTCTCAAAACGAGAATTGGGACCAGAGAGAACTTGGGCCTATTCATCTAATTAAATATGTCTATCTAGCTGATCTTGCCTATGCAGAAGTGCATGGCGGTGAAACTTACACCGGTATACCTTGGCGTTTCCATAAATTTGGACCATGGTGCGAAGACGTTTTCTTGGAAATCGACACGGCTTTGGCGGCCATAGGTGCAGAGCAAAAGCAGATCTCCGGACAATATCAGGATGATTATTTCCGCTGGCGCAATACCGACCTTGAGCTTGCTGACCGTCTCCAGGGCGATCTGAACTTTTTGCCTGCCCTGACCATCAAGGATGCTGTTCGAAGATTCGGCAGCGACACAGCAGGATTGCTGGATTATGTTTACAGAACCGAGCCCATGCTGCGGGCCGCACCCGGGGAAGAACTGGATTTCAGTAGCTTCCAGAAATTGCACAGGGATCCTGAAGAAGATGAACTGGACATATCCCGACCCTTTTCCCAAGGGCAACAAAAGCGCAGAAATAAAAAGATTGCCGAATTGAAGGAAGAGTTGCAAAAACGTTTTCAGAAAAAACAGGACAGGATAAAGCATCAGGAACGAGATTCTACACAGCCGCCTTCAAGATACGACGAAGTATATCATGAAGGAGTGGCCTGGCTTGATTCCCTGGCCTGCGAAGAGATACCTGAGAGTAGTTTTACCGCCTCTATTCATCCTGATTTATGGAAGTCCAGGGCTCGCCATGATCCCGACCTATCCGAATAACACCCCGCAAGAGCTTATCTCTCCCTGGTGGGTGGAAAATCAAGCGCCGGGTTTAAGGCCCGGCATGCTATTATGGGCTTTTATACCCCATGTGGACCAGGTTCCCAAGGCCTTGGTCCCCAAAGGTAGGGCAGAGGCAACCGAACATAATCTGGTTGATTGTGAAATTGTTCCAGTCAATACAGATCGGTTATTTCAAAGAGCCAGGCTTCCGGTTGCGGGCCTCCCTATCTTCAACAGGGAGATATTGGCTGTATATAGAGCTAAGCGACGGCCCGTGCTCTTGCTCGTCCCGCCATATGAAGACAATTCTCAAAAATTAAGTCCGGGAAAGCCGAAACGACTTGTCAGGCCCACAGCCTTGGTTGCTCCGTACTATGGCGTGGACCAGGGTACCGGCAAACGCGCGGGATATCCTCAAAAGCTGGTTAACCGGATAAAACAGTGCGAGTATCCCAGATTTATCTGGGACAAGCTGCCGCTGGACGGGGTAGATGAATCCGTTTTACGTTTGGACCATCTGATGCCCATGAGCACTCACCATATCGCTTTTCAACCGACTCATTTTGAACTGTCTGAAAAAGCACTTGCTGTAGTTTTGGAGTGGATTGAGTGGTATGTAACCGGAATCATACCTGGAGGAGACGATGCCATGCTTCCAGTAATCAGAAAAATGCTGATGGATGAATAAGTTAGGCCAGCAGAGACACTATGATGCAATCAGAAGACACCACTCTCAGTGTTCCAAGGTTCCTGTCGTTTATCGACCTTGCGTATCTTCTGGAAGCAATTAAAGTGGCCGATGAACATCTGGCAGCAAAGATTCCAGGTGTTGGGACGAATGATGCGAGAAACGTGACTGGCAATTTGAACGCAACCAGGCAAAGCCTGATGAGAGCCGTCTTCATCGCTTCTTATGCAACTATCGAACAGAATCTTGATGAGCTTGTGCTCATGGAGCGAGAAAAGCGCAACGTGGCACTGTCGCCTTCTGATTTGAAAGACCGTGGAGTCGCAAGATCTTTGACGTATGCAATCAAGGTGTTAGGAAAGGACATTGACAAAAATGCTAGCCACTGGAAAGACCTATTAATTCTCCAAGATGTAAGGAACCATCTTGCCCATTATGGGCCGAGCTTCGCCGATTCAAAGGATCACGACACCCGGTTCAGAAAGTTTTCTAACTTTGAGTATGTCACGCTCAGACCAGTTATTTGTTTTACCATCGAACAGATTGAAAGAATTTTCGACCTGTATATGACTTGTATTGATGACTTCAGTAAATGATAAAGGAAGTATCCCACGTTAGGGGGGCGTTTGAAAAGGAATAATGGTTGATTTCAAAACTGCTAAATGCCATGGACCTGCGTCGAGAAACCAAATTTTGAGGGAGCGTAATGGACGTGTACACAAACGCGTAATGCTCCTACCATGATCCGCGAATACCGGGTGAGGTGATCCGCCAAATGGATCTGATTATCATAGTGTGAACAAAGGTAGCTGTTGACCAACTCACTTTCTTAAATGCACTGTTTTTACCGGGAAGCAGAAAAAGGCCTGCTTCTAGTCCGAGAGAAAGAAGATGAGAGTGTTCAGTATTCAGCCTGACGGCAGGTTCAAGGAGTTCGTGCAAACTCCCTTTCAGGTGGAGCACGAGGAAAAAATCCTGGAGGACTGGCTGGAATCCAGCCCGGATGGTATTATTGAGGACGGAAAAGTTCTGATTATCGGTCGGCAGGTGAGCACCAGTCTCGGTGGGTTCATCGACCTTCTCGGGCTGGACCGCGGAGGGGACCTGGTAGTGGTGGAGCTAAAAAGGGACAAGACTCCCAGGGATACAATCGCCCAGCTGCTGGAATATGCCTCTTTTGCCGAACGTCTGGATTCCGCTCAGCTTGAAGATATTCTCAGGTCCTATCTTAACGACGAGTCCCTGAACCTGGCAGAGCATCACAGGGAATATTTCGGGCTGAGCCCGGAGGAGGCAGTGGCCTTCAACAAGGATCAGCGCATTGTTATAGTGGGACAACGCATTACCCCGGAGATCAGACAAACCTCGGCCTTCTTGCGCTCTAAAGGCATCAGGATAACCTGTGTGGAGTTCACATTTTTTCAGTCTGAAGGAGGGAAAAGACTCCTTTCTCAAGAAATTGTAGTCGGGAGGGAATCCGAAAGACCCTCTCAAGTAAGCTCCGGCTCTTTGCCCGTGGTCACTGAAGAGGAATTTCTGGCCTCCCTTGATGATAATGGTCGCCCCGTTTTCAGCAGCATTCTTGAACTGGCCCGTAACAAATCCATGCCTATTCACTGGGGTACCAAAGGTTTTTCTCTCAATGTGGATATTGATGGAACCCGGGTTGCCATCTGCTTTGTCTATCCGCCGGATTCGGTCTACAAGCAGACCCTGCGCACCACCCTCCGCGACCGGGGAGGGGTTGAAAAAAAGACCGCTGTACCTGAAGAAGCCATCCAGGCACTGCGAAAACAGGCTGAAGACACCGGTCTTTTCGTCCCTGCAGGGCGGGATCTCAAGTGCCACATTACCTGGATGCTGACTGATAAAGAAATTGAATCCCTGGTTTATTGGTGCGAAACCGTGGAAAAAACAGTCAAGAAATATGGTTTAAAACATTAATACGTGACATGCGACCGCTCCCGAGGCAATGGTCTTTCAAATGAAGTACTCCCCTGCGAAGCAGGGCGTTTGCCGCGCCTTTGAAGCAGTAAGCCCGGATTAAAGGGTAAAAAACGCCCCCAAGAAACAACCGTGGACAACAAATCCTGCAATCCTTTTGGCGGCCCAAGGCTATTCGCCCTGGCAGGGCTGATTGACTTGTATTTTAGGCGTTGGTAATAATTCAGGAAAAGTAAAACCACCGGGCCTTAGCTCATGATCTTGCCGTGAAAAGTAGCTTCTCCCTTGCCCCAAAGCCCGCAAACCCCTGCTAATTGAAAATTTCAATCAAGATTTGAAATGTGCTGAATGAACCACGGCTGTATGCAGACTATCCTGCGAAGGCTTTGGTCAAGTGCCATGACTACTTGGTACTCAATCTGACTCTCTGCCTGCTGATGGAATCTTGGTTTAAAAGGGTCTTAAAGCTGTTTTCCAGATCTGGAGGCTATTTTTCATGTTAACCTTAACTGTATAAATATTTATCATGATATCAATATAGAATTCTTAAAAAACAAATTTGTAATTGCCCAGCTTAAAGCTTGTTGGTAGTTATCAGGAAACAACATACAAACTGGTTAGATCCATTAACAGAAATGGGGAAGTGGCAATGTTCGTGTTTGGGGATGAATACACTCGCTTAGTTCGCGAGTTTGTTTCTGCGCCAAGGCCGGTGGATGTAGCGGTAGCATTTCTGGGTGCGGACGCCGAACGCCTATTGAGCAACTCTACGGGTGGACGAGTGATATGCAACTTGGAGAGCGGAGCGACAAATCCGGCAGTTGTCAAGACACTCTTGGAAAACCGATCTTTCGAGGTTAGAACCCTGTCAAGCCTGCACGCAAAAGTGATCTTGTCAGGGGGGCGTGTCTTGACTGGGTCAGCCAATATTTCTGCTAACGGCCTGGGGCTGGAGAGTGCGGAAGCCGCTCGCTGGTATGAGGCAGGTATCTTCAGCGAAGATCCCACTGTAGTAGAGACGGCCGGTGCCTGGTTCAGGGACCTTTGGCAAAAAGCGGTTAGCATCGGGGTTGAGGATCTGCTTGCTGCAGAAATGCGTTGGAAGGCGCGAAGATCTACGAGGCCTTCGGGTGCTAGCCCTAGGTCTGACACAGGTCTGTTCGCCCATATATTGTCAAACCCTGAGTTCGTGCTAGACCGTCCAATACACCTCGCAGTGTATCGTGAGCATGCGAGCGTTGAGGCTGATAATGCATTTTTGCGCTGGAAGAAGAGCGAAGGTGTAGCTGAGGATGGAGCGCTGGAATTCTACGAAGGCTGGCCTGAGCTGCCGAACAACGCTTACCTGGTAGATATCCATTGTGGGCCAAAGGGTGGGATTAGCTCAGGTGGTTTTTATTGGACGGGTCCTGAAAAAATAACAAAGGAATTCAATTATAGAGGGGCTGGAAAGGGCGAGCTAAGGATTGTCTTTAAGCAGAGCACCTATGACGGTATGCAGATAAAACGTAAAGAGCTGGATCGATTCCTCGGTTTGGTCGCCCCTGTTGTTCGGGCCATGTGCTTCGAAAATTCTGCTGCCGACGAAGAGACGGCTTTTTGTGTCCCGCTAGGGTCTATTATTGCCTCTGTAGAGGGTCATGGAGTCCCTGCTGAAGCCTAAGAGGTGGGGCACGCCTGGGAGGTCGTCCACCATGATCTAACTTGAACCCGACCGTCTTTTCCGCGCCCTTTGGGCGCTCCAAAGCCGTCGGGTTAAGCCGACGTTATACAACCAAACATACAGAACTTCATCACGATATACAACCACATCAAATCAAACCAAAGGCACATTCCATGACTTCAAGCAAGAAGGGCGGGAGGAAGAAGGAGATTGAATCCTACCGGCATGAGGACAAGGAGCGGGTGAATAATCCGCCTGTGGGCCTGGTGACTCCGGATACTGACCAGGACAGCGGCAAGAAGAGCTATGCTTATGATCCCCATCTGGACCCGCAGCTGGTCTGGGCCGGGAAGGCCGAACATACTTCCTTTGAAGTACCCAC
>PWSL01000117.1 GCA_003563255.1 Desulfonatronospira sp.
GCCAATCTGGAACAGCTGGCCGATATCTATGCTGATGAGTTCTCCAAGGTGCAGTCCGAGTTCCGACAGGTAAGAGAACAAACCCCGGGTTTACGTCACGTGCGCATCGTGGGGGCTCCGGACAGTTCCTTTGAGCTGGGCTGGAAAACCAGACATATGTAAATTTCATGAAAACCCGGATATCCCCTCTTCTCAAGCCACTGCTGCTTTTCACTGCCATGTTCGCGGCCATGGGCGGCCCTGCACTGGCTCCGGCTTTGCCGGCTATCAAGGAAGCTTACCACGAAATTCCAGACATTGAGTTCTGGACCAAGTGGCTGGTGAGCATCTCAGGCCTTTTCGCAGCCATGGGCGCGCCACTGTTTGGCTGGCTCAGCGACAAATGGGACCGCCGCAAGGCCCTGATCCTGGGCTTGGGAATGTGGGGCGTGTTTGGTTCATCAGGAATGTTCGAGCAGCCTTTCTGGAGTCTGCTGGCAGCACGTGCGGCCCTGGGCCTTAGTCTGGGAGGACTGCTGGCGGCCAACTCTGCGCTCATAGCCGACAGTTTCAAGGCAGTGGAGAGACGGAGAATGATGGGTACACAGTCCACCTCTACCTCTGCCGGGGTCATCCTTTCACTTGTGGTCAGTGGATTTTTGGCGGATATCCACTGGCACTGGGCCTTTTCCATTTACCTCCTGGCTCTGGCGGTGCTGCCTCTGGCATTGCACACATCCGTACCCACAGCAAAAA
This sequence comes from Desulfonatronospira sp., assembly GCA_003563255.1. Taxonomy (GTDB): domain Bacteria; phylum Desulfobacterota; class Desulfovibrionia; order Desulfovibrionales; family Desulfonatronovibrionaceae; genus Desulfonatronospira. The sequence goes on from PWSL01000117.1 coordinate 736, forward strand.
CGCATGAACAAGATAAATCAAAAAAAGCTTCCCCTCTTTCCGGCAGCTTTTTGCTGGTCTGCTTCTTCGCCATCCTGGGCATGGCCGCTTTCAATATCATTCCCACCCAGATCCCTTTTTTTCTCCAGCAGGAGCATTATTTCGCCAGCACCCACATGGGTCTGGTACTGACAATTCTTCCCATCACCTCTGGAATTACCGGACGCCTCTACGCGTACATCTCACAACACTTTAAACTCTGGAACATGTTCGTTCTTTCAGGTACGCTCATGTTCCTTGGTTTCGGTCTGGTCAGCGTCTCTACCACGCCGCTGATGATCATTCTGGGGCTTGGCCTGGTAGGTATGGGAACAGGCTCTGCCATGCCTCATGTGAACGTGATCATATCAACCATTGTTCCAGGCAGAGCGGTTGGCAGAGCTCTTGGCATCCTGGCCGGATGCAAATTCTTCGGACTATTTGCTTCACCTCTGATCATGCAGCCCGCTCTGACCCAATGGGGCTACCGGGGCATGTTCTGCTTTGGCGGGGCACTGCTGCTCCTTGCGGCCCTGTTTCTGGCTATAGTCGGCCCTGTAATGTTAGCCAGAGATGTATCCGCAGGCAGGTGTGTTCCTGAACAGCCTGACCATGGAATCAACCAGAACACACCGGGGGAGGCATGAGTCATGACCAGTTTAAACACTCTTCTTTCGAACCTGAATAAGCCCTTCACAAGGGCGCAGCAGAAACGCATCACTGATTCCAAGGTGGTGGTGGCCGGAGTAGGAGGCGTGGGCGGTGTTGAGGCTGCGGTCCTGGCCGGATTGAAGGTCGGTGAAATGACCATCTTTGATCCCGGAATCTTTGATGAACCTGACATGAACCGTCAATTCGGGGCGCGCGTCTCTACCCTGGGGGAAAACAAAGCTACAGCCACAGCCGGATTCCTTCACCGCATCAATCCGGACATGAAGCTCAACGTACTCGATTACGCTCCGGCCACTGCAGAAGAATTGGACCAGGAGCTCTCCGGGGCATCCGTTGCCATCGATGCCATCGATTACATGGGGTTTGACTACAAGGCCCTGTTTGCCCAGGCAGTACGCCGTGCCGGAATCTACAACTTCACCGCTCCCATCTCTGGACTGGCAACAGCCATCTTTATTCTCGATCCCAGGGGCATGACCCTGGAAGAACTCTATGAAGCTCCTGAAGACCAGTCCCTGTGGTCCGATCATAAACTGCCCCTGCATCGACTGCTGGGAGACAGGCTGTTCGGACATCTTGTAACCGACATGATCCAGGGTCGGCGTGACTATCTATCCAATTGCGCAGGCATCGCAACCTTTAACGGCGGTCTGGTGGCTCTTGAAATAGCTTTGCTCCTGGCCGGAATACGCAGTCCTGCAAAGCTGGTCTGTGCTCCTGATGCTGTATTCGCCAATCTTCTGAGCCGGGAATGCGGAACCTATAACCTTGTGGAGGGCCCAAGATCATGACATCTGCACATCACCTTGTACTGCAGTACCGCTGGAAAGTAGTTTATGTTGAGGGAAAACCCCATCTGCTCTACTACGGGGTCCGCAATCCCCCGCTGCACAGGGAAGTCCTGCTGCCGCTATCAAAAAGTCTGGCCCGGGTCCTGGAGTCTAAAGGCATGATGGAAAACAGCGACGTCCATGAAATAAAAGATCTGGTCATCAGAAAAGTATTGGTGCCTCCGGAAGAAAAGCGTTCTGCCAAAACTCCGCAAACTATGCAGACCTGCACCAATTGCGTGGTCAACGATTACGTTGTTCCGGGCCTGGAGTTTGATGACCACGGCGTATGCGCCCTTTGCCAATGCTATGAAAAGGCAGAGCCCGGAGGATATTCCGCCTTCCCCAAGGTAACCGAGGAAGAACTGCGAAGTATGGCTGGAAAAACCAGCGGCTCCCGCTTTGACGCAATGGTACTTTACACGGGAGGCAAGGACTCATCATTCATGCTCTGGCTCCTGGCACGAAAGCTCGGCTTGCGTGTGCTGGCTGCTTTTTGGGATATGCCTTATTGCACTGGAGCAGCCTACACCAATATTGACCGAGCCCGGCAAACCATGCCCGAGGTGGAGTTCGTGCGCTGGGCCCTTCCCTGGAACACACTGCGAAAAGGCATGCTGGCCAAATGGCGTTCCCACGGCTGGCCCTGCATGTGTCCGTCACCGGCCTTTGCTCTGTTCTACCCCATGGCTGCTCGTCTAAGAATCCCCCATGTCTTTCTGGGCATCGAGGATGTTCAGGCAGCTGTGCTGGATCATGTGGTAGGTCCAGCCAGCAACGCTGCAGCTCCCCTCACCCCGCGTGAACAGACCCTGCGTTTCCTGGGAATAAGAGCCCTGCCCGGATCACAAAAACAGCCCCTGCGCTGGCCTGACGAAATGACCAATTATCATGCGGCAGTGCGTGACGCCATGCCCGAGGTATTCCATGAACTGGCTGACTTGGTGCAGCTGGCCGGAAAGGACACCTCCATGCACATCCCCCTTGTCGCCCGGCTGGCCACCAACGAATCCTACGGCACCTGGAAAAATTCCCAGGAAATCATCCAGCGCGAGATGGGCTGGATGCCCCCTGAGGGGCAAAACAATCTGCTTCACACCAGCTGCAGGCTTGAGCCGGTTAAGGATTATCTCCAGTTCCAGCGCTTTAAAGCTATGCGCACAGTATTCATGCCGCAATCCATGGTGGAACTGGGCGCAGCCGTAGCATTTGGTCTTACACCGCGCTCAGAGGCACTGATCGCCTCCCAAGAGCTAGGCTACTGGCAAACTCCGCAGGAACTTGCCGGGCTGGCCCGAGACCTGGGCATAGATGCCAGGGCCGTTGAGGACTCCAGCGATGAACTCCGTCACAGTATGGCGGAATGGGCCGGGCTTAGCTCATGACTGGTTCCTGGGGTGTACGCCATGCCTCTCTTAGCTTTCCAGCAGCTCGCATCTTTATTCCGGCTGCCCTGGACTATACCGAAAGTCTGGCCGCTTCCATGGGATTCGGCCGGTCCGAGCAGATTCACCTGCGCCTGGCAATGGAGGAAATCCTGGAGTTTCTGGAGAGAATTAATACTGGGAGCGGAGATGCACCGCCGGTCTCTTTTTGTTTTGAAGCCCGGGCAGACAGCCTGGTCATCCACTTGAAGACTCTTGGCATGCCCTTTGACATCAACAGGCTTCCCTCCTATTCCCCGGATAGCAAATCCGACGATGACGACCTGGATGGACTGGGCCTGCACCTGGCAAATTGGGCCCTGGACGAAGTACGCTTTCACAACATGGGACGCGAAGGCATAAGAGCAGAGTTGGTTAAATACCGGACCGGCGGCCACGTGCAGAACTTAACATCCATTAACAAACCGTTGAAAGCAGCCTCTCCAGTGAAATCCTATTCCATACGAAAAGCTCATGACGCAGATAGTTTGGAAATATCCCGCTGTGCTTACCTGACCTATGGCCACACCTATGAAGGTTTTATCTACTACCCGGAGCGAATCACCGAGATGAACCGAAGCAGTGAATTATACTCCCTGGTTGCAGAGGGAGCCAGCGGTGAGATCATGGGGCATTGCGGGTTAAAGTGCACGCCGGGACGGACCGACCGGGCCGAACTCGGTGTCCTTTTCGTCAAGCCTGAATACCGCAGGCACAAGGTGGGGCAGGCATTATGGAAGGCCACAGTGGACCTTGCCCGGAATCTTGGTTTTGGCTATATCGTGGCCCGCTCAGTTACCGGGCACAAGGCTTCGCAGCGTCTGGCCCACAGCAGTGGGTTTCACGACTGCTGCCTGTTTCTGGCCTTGTGTCCCCAAAACGTGGAACTGCGGGATATAGGCGGCATTCAGCAGGGCAAGATGAGCCTGATGCTGCAATGGCTCCCCCTGGGACAGCAGCGGATGCGAACCATCTTTCCTCCCGAGTGTTATGGGGAAATCGTCCAGACGCTTTACAGCGCCGCAAAAATACCTTTCCACATGGCAGACCGGCAAACTAAGGCCGACAGCGAAAAAGAGCACAAACTGCACACCAGCCGTATCCCTGAACTAAACGTAGGCATTCTCGAAATCGAAGACGTGGGATCCAATTCAGACAAAGTCTCCAACTGGATCAGACTGAATACCAGGCGGCTTTGCCGTGAAAAACTGGACACCATCTATCTTTTTCTGAACCTGGAACATCCGGGTACGCCCTGTATCGCCGATGAGTGCGCCCAGGCGGGCTATGTCTTTGCAGGCATCTCACCCGATAATTTCCCCATGGGCGATGCCCTTGTCATGCAATATCTCAACCTCGCCGCCAACCCACTTGAGCACCTTTCCACGGAAGGTGAAATCGCCGAACTGCTGCACAGCTTCATCCGCGCAGAATGGAAGAAACGGGAGATTTTTGATTCTTAGCTCTTTGCTTTTATGTCACTGGACAGTCATTTTTTTTGTAATTATCTATTTTTATGATCTTTTTTTTCAGAGCAAAATGTCTTTCTCGCCAGACCGGGTATCTATCCAAATATCCAGCGGGCAGGGAAACACCTGAAAATTCACCATTAGGGAGCATAGCCTGACTATTTCAATTGTTCAGCCATTAGTTCAGCCACATGTTTGACCTCAATATCAATTCCGGCCCTGGCCATCCCCCCGCGGATCTGCATTACGCAGCCTGGACAGTCAGTGCCTACAGCTGAGATACCTCCAGCCTGAAGATTGGCCATTTTCCCGGCCAGAAGGGTTCTGGATACCGGCGGGAAATTCAGGGAGTAACTCCCTCCGAATCCGCAGCAGACTTCTTCTTCGTCAGTGGGAATATATTCATGGACCAGATTGATGTTAGCCCTTGGAGCTTCCCTGACTTCAAGGCCCCGGCAAAGATGACACGGGGCGTGGTATCCCACCCTTTGACCGGTTTTTTTAAAAAGCATGGGAGAAACGCGCATCACATCCCGGACAAAGGAACTGAAATCCATGACCTTGCCTGTAAAGTCTTTTAGTTTCTGCTCAAGCCCTTTATCAGCCTCAAGCAGCTTTGGATAATTATATTTAAGATGAGCCGCGCATGAAGCGCAAAGAGTAACGATGTAATCAAAGTCGCCCTCTTTGAATGCTTCCAGATTTTGCCGGGCTGTTTCCCTGGCCGCTTCTTTCTCGCCCATCATCAGGGCAGGCAGCCCGCAACAGGTCTGGTTTTCAGGATGATCCTGGGCAATACTCTTTCCTTTGGATATGACTTTGACTGCCGCCTCCAACTGCTCGGGATAAATAAAATCCACAGCACAGCCTGAAAAAAGTCCAACCCTGAGTTTCGGCCTGGATACCGCTGGTTTTATGGACTGCCATTTATCCCTGAAGGGAGCCCCTGCCAGGACCGGCAGCTTTCTGAAGTCCTGCCCTTTCATGAAGATTGACGGCAGATGCCGGACATAACGGGCCTCCCGGTCCGCAAAAGGCAACTGGGCAAAACGCATGTTCTTGAGCAGCATGTGGAAAAGCCTGCGGTTTTTAAGGACCATAGCCAGCAGCTTTGATCTTGGAGGATGTCCTTCCTCATCCAGAATACGGGCATGGATGTCCTTGATTAACCCTGGCAGATCAATGCCGGCCGCGCAGACCTCCTTGCATGCTCCGCAGTTGATACAGTTCTGCACCAGCAGTCTGGCCTTGTCCCGGCCATGAAAAAAATAGGTTAAGACCAGCCCGATGGCCCCGATATAGACATAACCGTATTTATGGCCTCCCACCAGACGGTAAACAGGACAGACATTGGCGCAGGCTCCGCAGCGGATGCAGCGCAGAACCTGGGAAAAATTTTTATCTTTGGCCAGTTTTCTGCGTCCGTTATCCAAAAAGACAATGTGCATGATCTTTTTTCCGTCCGCAGAACTCTTGCACTCACTGGGGCCGGTCAGCCAGGTGACATATGAGGTGATCTGCTGCCCGGTGGCGTTGCGGGGCAGGGCCTTGAGCAGAAGCAAAGCATCCTTCAACTTTGGCGCGAGTTTTTCCAGCCCCACCAGCGCCACATGCACTCGGGGAAGGGTTGTGACCAGCCTGGCATTGCCTTCATTGGTCACCATTCCCAGAGAACCGGTCTCTGCCACTGCGAAATTTGCCCCGCTGATACCCATATCCGCCTGAACATATTCCCTGCGCAGTTCCCGCCTGGCCACTTTGACCAGCTTGTAAATATCCGAGTCCTGTTTTTTACTTGTCACTTTCTCAAAAAGATCAGCCACCTGATACCGGGAAAGATGGATGGCCGGCAGAACCATGTGCGAGGGAGGTTCTTTGCGGAGCTGGATTATCCATTCACCCAGGTCTGTTTCCACAATTTTCAGCCCCTGTTTTTCCAGGGCGGCGTTTAAGTGAATCTCTTCAGCTGTCATGGACTTGGACTTGACCACATTGCGGCACTGATGCTCCCGGGCGATGCCGGCAATGATTTCATTGGCCTGTTTCGCGTCAGCAGCCAGGTGAACATGGACACCCAGGGCTTGGGCTTTTTCCTTGAACTGCTGGTAAAGCTCATCCATCCTGGCCAGAGAATCATCCTTGGACCGGGCTATATTCTTGACCAGCCCTGGAATGTCCATACCGGCAAAGGCATTGGCTCTTCCTGTCCGGTAAGCCACGGCAAAAGTGTCCAGGGTTTTGCGCTGAAAATCGTTTTGCAGGGCCTCTTCTATTTCACTTAAATATTCCTTGATATTATCAGCGGCAAGCATCAGTCATCCTCCCATAACAGGATATGCAGTTCCAGAGGACCATGAACCCCCAGAGCCAGAACTCTTTCAATATCCGCGGTCCGGCTGGCTCCGGTTATAAAAGACAGATACGCCGACCCTTTTGTCATCATGGCTGAAAGTTCTTCTTCCGCCTCATCCGTACCAGTCCTCATTCTGGAAACAGGCAGGACAAGAATGTTTATTTCGCAGAGCATGGAACTCAGACGCAGGTCTTCAGAGGAACATTCAAGCACCAGAGTTCCGGTTTCAGCCAGCCCCAGATCCGCCACAGCCAGTCCCATATCAAGACCTGAGGCGTACTTGCGCAAACCAGAGGAAACAACCTTGATATCCCTTTCCTTAGCCATGGCCTGGAGTCCGGTCAGTGCATCTCTGTCCAGACC
>PWSL01000476.1 GCA_003563255.1 Desulfonatronospira sp.
GAAATACCCAGACCTGGCAAACTGTTTCTCTCCATCCTGAGCTCAAAGTGGGATACTTTTCAGGATGAAGTCAGGCTCTGCCTCAGCAAAAAGTTTGGCCGCGTGGATTTTGAAAGTCCTTTAATCCCCTTGACGGAAACTGATTATTACAACCGGGAACTTGGAACACCAGTTTACAGGGGCATACTTACATTCGAACCCCTGGTGGAACTCAACAGTCTGCCGGAAATAAAACTGGACACCAACAGGATTGAGTCAGAATACTCCCGGGACGGGCAACGGCTTTTCAACCTGGATCCGGGACTTTTGACCCTGGAGCGCCTGGTTCTTGGAACCGGAAAGAACTTTACGCATCGCATCTACCTGGACCGGGGCATCTGGGCCGACCTGACCCTGGTCTATACCCGGGGGGACTGGGTGGATCTGCCCTGGACCTTTCCGGATTATGCCTCGGAAAAGATAAAAAAATACCTGCGGGTCATTCGAGACAACTACCGCGAACAGTTGAAAAGAGACAAAATATGACACAAAGCATGACAGGCTACGGTCAGGCCTCACTTCAAAAGGAGAGCTGGAGCCTCAACTGGGAAATCAAGAGCGTCAACAGCCGCTATCTGGATATCAAGTGGAAAATACCACCTGCGCTCTTCTACCTGCAGCCCGGCTGGGAAAAACTGCTCAGGCGGCATGCCGTCAGGGGAAGGGTGGAGCTTTACCTGGACATGCGCATCCTGGATCCAGGCATGCTCGCCCTGGAACTGGACCGGGCCGTTGCCGGGGCCATGCTGGAGGAACTCAATAATTTTGCACGCAGCACCGGTCAAGAATTTAAACCGGACCTGAATATACTGCTTCGCATGCAGTCCATGTGGCAGGAGAGATCTTCCAGCATAAACCAGGTCCTTTTGCAGGATATGCAGGACTGCCTGGAACAGGCCCTGCTGGACTGGAACACTTCCAGGGAGCAGGAAGGGGCTCAACTTTTTCATGACCTGCGAAGCCGTCTCCGGAATATGGAGTCTATCCTGGAAAATCTTCAGGGACTGGCTGCAGAAAACGCTGGCCGGCGTTTCCAGGACCTGCGTTCCAGGGTGGACCGACTGCTTGCGGAAATGGATATGGAGGTGGACGAAAACAGGCTGTTCCAGGAGCTTGGTTTTATTGCGGACAGGCTGGATGTATCCGAGGAGATCACCCGCCTTCAGGCCCACCTGAATTCCATGCACCAGCTCCTGGAAAAACCAGGAGAGAAAGGCCGCAAGTTGGATTTTTTTCTACAGGAAGCCTTCAGGGAGATAAACACCTGCGCCAATAAATGCCAGAACACTGAAATGAGTACAATCGCTGTAGATTTTAAGACAGAACTGGAAAAATGCCGGGAGCAGGCTCAGAACCTGGAATAATCCCCATGGACAGCAACATATTCAAAACCAGGCTCAGGCTTCTGAACATAGGCTACGGCAACAGCGTAATAACATCCAGGGTGGTTTCCATTGTCAACCCCGGTTCATCCCCCATGCGCAGGCTCCGGGAGGATGCCAGGGAACGCAACCTGCTCATTGATGCCACCCAGGGACGCAAGACCAGGTCCATCCTGGTGATGGATTCCGGGCACGTGGTCCTCTCAGCCATTCAGCCCGAGACCATAGCCCAGAGACTGAAACAAGCGGAGACCAAAGATGATTCCTAGAGGCATGCTGCTGGTTATCAGTGCTCCATCCGGGGCCGGCAAAAGTACACTTATCAGAATGCTCTGCCGCGACTTCCCCGGTTTCGGGTTTTCTGTCTCATACACTACCAGGGAGCCCAGGAAAGGCGAAGTACACGGCAAAGAATATTTCTTTGTAAGCAGACTGCAATTCCAGGACCTGGCGGAACAAGGCTTCTTTGCAGAATGGGCCGAGGTGCACGGCAATTATTATGGTACACCCCGGGAGCAGATCATTAACTGTATTGAGCAAGGCCAGAGCATCATTATGGACGTTGATGTACAGGGGGCCCGGCAGATCCTGGACAACCTGAGACAAGGGGTATACCTTTTCGTGTACCCTCCCTCCCTGGAGGAACTCAGACAACGGCTTGAGAAGCGCGGAAGTGATACTGCCGATGTTATAGACAGACGTCTGCAAAACGCTGCTGCAGAGATGCTGCAAAGCGACTTTTTTGATTACTGGCTGGTCAACGATGACGTAAACACCTCCTATGTCCAGCTCAAAGCGGTTGTGCTTGCGGAAATGCTGAGACCGTACATACGACCTGGATTGGCGCAAAAAATTGCCTCAGGTGAGCGTTATGACGCGTGAGCCTGCAATCATTGTAGCCCTGGATCTCGGCAGCCGCGAGCAGGCTTTGGAGCTGGCCCGGGCCTTGAGACCCATTACAAACTGGGTAAAAATCGGTCTGGAGCTTTTTACCTCTTGCGGACCGGGCGTTGTTCATGAGATAAAACAGCTTGATTACAATATATTTCTTGATCTGAAGCTCATGGACATACCAAATACCGTCAATAAAACCGTAGGCAACTGCATACACATGGGAGTAGACATGATCACCCTGCACCTGCTCGGCGGGGAAAAAATGGTGAACGCAGCCCTGGAAGCCCGGCGGGGAATTGTTTCTCCTGGATCTCCTGGGCCGATGCTTGTGGGTGTGACCCTGCTGACCAGCCTGGACAAAACAGACCTGGCCTGGCCGGAAGACAGGAGCCTTTACTCTGTGGTACTGGACCTGGCTGCCAGGGCAAATGCATGGGGCCTGGACGGAGTAGTCTGCTCCGGACAGGAAGCTGCAGGAATAAAAGAAAGGGCTCCGGATAACTTTTGCCTGGTTACTCCCGGGATAAGGTCCGGACAGGACGCGGCTGACCAGAAAAGAGCAGTCACCCCATCCATGGCCATGACCTCCGGGGCCACGCATTTGGTAATAGGCCGTCCGGTAACCGCCTCTTCTGACCCGGCAGGGGCTCTGGTACAGGTCAGGCGTGAATTATCCGCAAACACTTGAGGAGCAAAGATATGGCCGATAATGAAAATAATCTGCCTGAGAACGGCCAGACCGCTGCAGCTTGGGACGAAAAGCAAAAAATCCAGGGGGTTTTCTCATCTCAAACCCTGGTCAAGGTGGGCACCGGCAGTACCCAGAAAAAAACTATCCAGAAGATGTACTGGTTTGTAAACCAGGTGGATGCCTACAACGTGGAGGTGCAACCTCTGAATGTCAATTACGTTCCCTCGGGGCCTAAAAAGATAGTCCCCAAAAATGAAATCCTGGAAAAGTTTTCACCGGAGCCCGAATTCTACACCTACACCGTGTTCCCCAAGATGCGCGAGCTCAACAAAACCATTGCCCGGGGCGACAGGCACCGTAAAAAGGGAGAGAGCTACAGCGCTGAATTTGAATACAACAACGCCCTTAAGGTAGACATAGAAAACATCCGGGCCAACTTCGGGCTGGGGCTGACCTATTTGGAACGCGGCGAAAAAGAAAAGGCCCAGGATATTTTCGAACGTCTGGTCAAGCTTAACGCTGCTTTTGAAGAGGAACACAAGCACCTTTTCAACGAATTCGGCATAAGTTTACGCAAGCAGAAAATGTACCAGCAGGCTCTTGAATATTACACAAGGGCCCTGGATATGGTGCAAAGCGATGAAAACCTGCACTACAATGTGGCCAGGGCTTATTTTGAGTTTAAAAGGTACGACAAAACCTTGGAGCATCTCAAAAAAGCCCTCAAACTGAACCCTGAACTGGAACACGCCAACAAATTCGTTGAATATATGAAAAAACACAACATGGTGCCCAAAGATTTAAAACTGGACAACATCGGGCAATAGGCCGGGGGACTTTCCCAATTAGTATCTGTTTAGCGCTTTGCATGTGGCAGGGGGACTGGCTCTTCCGGGACCCACTTGTCCCAAAAAATGAGATATTTTAAGCACAAAATGATGCTCAAGTGGGTCCCGGAGTGCCTGTCCCCTGCTTTCCTTGAAAGCGCTAAACAGATACCCCAATTAACAAAAATGACGCTGTAGTGTTATCAGGACCAGTATCATGAGCCAGCAACAAGGCCAGGCATTTCTGCAGAATCTCACCAGGGTCAGGGATGATCTGCCCGTACCCCCGGCCGTCCTCCGGGAGCTTTTCATAAAGGTGGAGCGGGATTCATCCTTTTCCCTGGACAGCATCAGCCGGATTGTGGCCTCGGATCAGTCCCTGGCCACCAGGGTTCTGAGCAGGGCTAATTCCGCTTATTACGGCTTTGAGGCCAGAATCTCCTCAATTTCCAGGGCTGTGAATCTAATTGGTCTTGCAGAGCTGCGCAGGATTATTCTTTCAATCAATATCAGCACACTGTCAGGGAAGGTCCGGCAACAGGACCTGGACCTGCAGGCCTACTGGGAACACCATAGTTTTACCGCTCTGATGGCACATGAACTTGCCAGGATACTTAAACGCCGGGATGCGGACGATATTTTGACTATAGGTCTTTTACACGACCTGGGCAAACTCATAACCGCCATTTACGCCCCAGATGCATGGCAACACATTTCTACCCTGGCCATGCAGACAAACACGCCCCTTTTTATCGTTGAAACAGAGTTCTGGGGCATAGACCATGCACTTGTGGGGGCCATGACCCTGCAGCTCTGGCACCTGCCCGAAACCGTCACAGAACCTGTAAACTGGCACCACCGCCCTGAGTTCGCCGGCAAGGGCTTCCGGGATCAAACAATGATTCTGGCCCTGGCCAACAATATCCAGCATTCAATGCAGTCTGGATCCGGCTATGAACCCGACCAAATCCTGCACCGGAAACTGGGCCTTGATCAAACCATGACTCATGACCTGGCTCAGGACATTAAGTCCGGCGATTCCATGCACGAACTCAAACAGCTGTTAGCAGCCTGAACATAACTTATCCACATATGTGCAGCACCTGGAATTCACGAGTTAAATGGAGGGTCATCAGTACTGAGGCTTCTTCATCGCAAATCGCCCGAATGGCTGATCAGCTTGAAATATCGCCTGTGCTTTGCAGGATACTGCACCAGAGGGGCATGACCACTCTGGACGAAATGCAGTTTTTCCTGAGCCCCGGCCTCAGATATTTAAAACCACTCGAATCATGGCCGCATCTGCAGCAGGCTGCTGATATCATCGCCTCCTCTGTAAACTCTCATGATGAGATTGCAGTCTGGGGTGATTATGATGTGGATGGAATCACCTCTACAGCTCTTTTAAAAGAGTTTTTCAGGTCCAGGGGCATTGAAATCACCAGCTACCTGCCCCACCGCATCCATGATGGATACGGGCTGAACACAGCCGGTATTGAAAAGCTGGCCGCCCAGGGGGTACGCACCCTCATCACAGTGGACTGCGGCATATCCCATCATGCTGAAATAGCCAGAGCCAAAGAACTGGGCATTCGGGTCATCCTGACGGATCACCACCAGCCCGGGCAGGAACTGCCCCCTGCTGATGCAGTCTTAAACCCCAGATGCAGTCCATGCCCCTACCCTGAACTGGCAGGTGTAGGATCGGCTTTTTTTCTTGCTGCTGCCCTCAACAAGACCTTGCCTGGACCCCAAATGGACATCCGGGACCTCCTGGACCTGGTGGCCTTGGGTACCATAGCCGACCTGGTCCCCCTGGACCGGGCCAACCGCATCCTGGTCAAAAACGGTCTGTTGCTTTTGAGCGAAGCCCGCAGGCCCGGGATATACGCCCTTAAGGAAGCCTCCGGTCTGGGAGGAGCGGATATCATCGGGGCCGGCCAGGTGGGATTCGGCCTGGGTCCGAGAATCAATGCCGCCGGCAGGCTGGATGACCCGCACCTGGCCCTGGAATTGCTCTTGAGCCGCGATCTGCAGCAGGCCCGCACCATTGCCAAAAAGCTCAATACCCTGAATAATGAAAGAAAGAAGACCGAGGACATCATCCTGGAAAAGGCCCGGGATCAGGCACAGATGTACAAAAACGACTCCGGCCTGGTCCTGTTTGACCCTGAGTGGCACTCCGGAGTCCTGGGCATAGTGGCTTCGCGCCTGGTGGATGAATTTTACCTGCCCTGCCTGGTCCTGACCCGGGAAAATGGGATTATCAAGGGGTCCGGCAGAAGCATTTCCGGTTTTAATTTATATCAGGGCCTCTGCAGCCTGAAAAGCCACCTGTCCGGATTCGGGGGGCACAGCCAGGCAGCAGGGCTGAGCATGCAGCCTGAAAACCTGGACAGCCTGCGCTCAGGCTTCAACAACGTCATCAAGGACTGCCTGGGACCGGGACCTTACCACAGGGCAATGGTCATGGACGCACGTTTGGGCCTGGACGAACTCTCTCCGGACTTTCTACAGGAACTGGAGCTCCTGCAGCCCTTCGGGCCGGAAAACCCCAGGCCGGTCTTTCAGTCTCCTCCTCTCAAAGTTGTGGAACAGAGCCTGTTCGGTAACGACAAGCACGTCAGGTTTCACCTCAAGGATACTGATTCCGGGATGCAGCTGCAGGGCCAGTTCTGGCGTCAGGGCCATAACCTCAATCACATGAGCTTCAAGGGCAAACTCCTTACTCTGGCATACACCCCGGGCATTAACATCTATCAGGGCCTGGTCAGCATCCGGCTCAACATAAAGGAAATCCTGGAAGTTTCCTGACTTCTGGTATTTCCGGTTATAATCAGGCTACCCATGTACTACAGAGGCAGTATAAAAATCATTATTCTGGCAGGCATTCTCTTTGTGGGCCTGCTCTTGCAGCAAAGCGGCGTAATTGACATCAGCCGGGAAATAGCCAGGGCCGAAAACCTGGCCCAGCTGTGGTGGTCCCCGCTGCTCTTCATCATTCTTATGGCCGTTCTTTATACCATGGCCATGCCGGCTGCCTTTTTCATCTGGGCCATGGGGGTTATCTATCATCCCTGGGCCGCCACCATCATGGTCGTTGCAGGAGGGCTTGCAGGCAGCATCGGGGCCTATTATTTTACAGGATATTTATCCAGTTCACTGCGGGAGCGGTTTTCCAGGACCCAGGCCTTCAGACTGCTGCGCCAGAATTCCGGATTCTTTCAGCTTCTAGCCATGCGCTCCCTGCCAGGATTTCCGCATGCCCTGATCAATTACAGCTGCGGGATACTGCAAATCCCCCTGGCGGCCTACATCTACAGCACCATCCTGGGATTTGCAGTCAAGGGCTATATCTATACATCTGCGGTTCACCAGGCCACTCACTACGTCCAGGAATCCGGCGCCCAGGTGGTTTCCTTTCATACTGTCTGGCCCTTGCTGCTTCTGGTATTATTTTCACTGGGCGGACTCCTCTTTCAGAAAAAATTTTTAAAAAACACTTGCTAAATCCGTAAACGTATTTATATTGTTTTTTCACGACCTGACAATTCAGGGGGCGACATGGCTTCGACGGGGATGATAGAGGCCAGGGTTGCAGGCCGAGGTGCCGCGGGGACCTCGTTAAACACGCGGCAAAAAAATAGTTGCCAAGAACAACAATTACGCAATGGCTGCTTAGAGCGGTCACGTTTCCACTCGCAGACGCCTGATAAGCGAAACGGAAGCGCCAACCCCCCATCAGGCTGGCTCTTCATGCTCTGTTCCGGGGCTTGAAGGGCGAGACTTCACCGGAACTGGTTTTCAGGGGCCTGTCCGGAGGCAACCCTGAAAACGAGAATTAAATCCGGACTAAGCCTGTAGAAACCTTGTGCTGAACATTCTCGGACGCGGGTTCGATTCCCGCCGCCTCCACCATTTACCCCTCCTATCCTATCCTGACTCATCCAAAAAGACAGTAAAAACAGACTATTACCTTTGCTTGATATCCACTCAAATCCGCATTAATCCCTTGACAGCCAGAA
>PWSL01000051.1 GCA_003563255.1 Desulfonatronospira sp.
CCTGCCTCAATTGGGGACAGGCACCCCCGCACTTATTTTTATTAAAAATGATCTTGGTTTTATTGGAAAAAATAAGTGCGGGGAGAGCCAGTCCCCGCAGGTCAATCATAAGTTTCGCTGTGTTAACAATTAACTGATAACTTTTAATTCTCAATTCACCTGATTATTCCAGTTATTCTTTTCATGATTGATAATACCTGATGTTTCATCCACTTAATTGCGATATATTTTTTGTTATACCCAGCAAATTGATACACAGTGCGACCTTCATTATCGCGCAACAAACCATACACATCCCAGTCGAAATTCCCGGGAAGATTTCTGCGTAATGCCGCATTGTGAGCCACGGTTTTGCCATTGTTGTCTTGTATATCCCAGACATCGAACCCTACTGGAAGGCATTTGTTGGAGGCTGCTCCATGATACACGGTCTCACCATATCTTTTATCGCGCATCATGCCGTATCGTCCCCAATCAAAGTTTTCAGGGATATTATTATGACAAGCAGCAAAGTGAGCTACGGTAAAACCATCATCATCCGCTACATCCCATCGATCGAACCCGACTGGGAGACATCCCCCCTCTGCAGCAAAATGATACACGGTTCGTCCTTGATTATCCCTCCTGCAACCGTACTGCTCCCAGTCGAAGCCTTCAGGGATATTGCCTTTTGCAGCTGCTACATGAGCCACGGTTTTATTTTTTTTATCTACCAGGTACCATGCATTGAACCCTTGGGGAAGTGTTCCTTGTTCAGCCGCTATATGCGCAAGGGGTGTATTATAATCTTTCCCCAATGTCAGGAGGCGATCTCTTTGTTCTTCCGGCAGGGCTTCCCAGTCATTTCCATCGAGAAAACAGGCAAGAAAAAACAACAACTGTTTCTTCTTGTATTCAGGCACAGCTTCCAGCTCATGATTATCCAGAATGAACAGGGCATCACTAAAATTTTTAATTTGAACTCCATTAATATTCATGACGTCGGCTTTATTCTCCACTCGAGAGTTAAATGATAACCATTCAGGGTGTAATCTATGGTGGATCCCGGCCGATATCCTGCCCCCATTGAAGAACTAAAAAAGATCGATATCCGACTCCACCTGAATGGTTATTTTGACCTTCTCCTGATCAGGAACAGTCTCCAACATATCATATATCTCCTGCAGCCTGGTTGCAAGCTCAAGCTAATGGGTCTACTTTAACACTGGACAGTCAACAGTTCTCGTACAACACTCCAGCACCCTGGCCCATAAGTAATGCCGGAAACATAAAATGGCTATAAGGTGTGTTTAATGATGCACCTGTAAATAGTCGGGAAGTAAATAATTCAGAAATCAAAAATATACATAACTCTTTGATTTCACTGACCTTTGACCTCTGACCTCTGATCTCTTGATCTCTGACGTCTGTGAATGCAAAAATGACTTTTTGCAGTCACATCTTTAATCCAGCGTAACAGTTTAGCCATTTGCATGTGGCATGGGGACTGGCTCTCCGCGTACTTATTTTTAAAACCTGTCAATCATCCTTCAGAAAAAGTATCTGTTTAGCGCTTTTAAGGAAAGCAGTGCACAGGCACTCCGGGACCCACTTGAGCATCATTTTGTGCTTAAAATATCTCATTTTCTGGGACAAGCGGGTCCCGGAAGAGCCAGTCCCCATGCCACATGCAAAGCGCTAAACAGATACCAGAAAAATAAGTGCGGGGGTGCCTGTCCCCTGCTTTCCCTCAGCAATTTTGCGCACAAAGGCTGCGAACTCACTGAGTTCCTGTGGAAGTTGCTTTGCAAGCCGATCTACCCTTCGAACAAGTGCTTCCACTCTTTCCCAGTCATATTCCACTCCAAAATAATATCTTTTAAAATGGCGAAAGCGCATCAACTCTGTCAGATCAGAAAAGCTTTGCTCTGATATTACTTTCGGACGAGTTTCCCCAATGTCCAAGGTCATTCTTTCAAGAAGTTCCCGGTGCCACCTGTCCCCCTGCAGGTTGTTATCAAAAAACTGGGATATCCTGAAGAAAATGGTTTCCGCACAAGTATAGTAATTCTCAATAAGCCCGGCAACCATCACAGCCATGCGCGGGGTCTTTCCTATCGCGATAATCTCGGTTGAAAAGGCTTGATTAATATGAGAGTGGCATTGTGCCAGTAAACCAACATGCTTCTGGATCTGGGCGAGCAGAGTTTCGCAGGCAGTTTTAATCTCTTTATCGCTCATAAATCATTATACCCTGTTGGCGGATTGTCTTTGCATGTTCGGGATGAATCCGTTCGAGTTCAACCAAATCCACCGGAAAACGAGTGAGGCGACAGGCATCATCAAGTGCATGCAATCCCTCCATAGGATCAGTCAAGCCCTCCAAAGCCAAATCAATATCAGACCATTCATGAAAACGCTCAGGATTCAGCAGTGACCCCCATCGATAGATTCGTTTTGGGGCATATTTCGTGATAAGCATAGAGATAATTGCTTGAGCATCAGCTTCAGCTTCGGCTGCCAAGGCGATTCGTCTCTGGCGATTTGACTCGGCTTTTCGTTCCAAACTGATTCTTGCTGATTTGACATCTATCTGCATATACGGTTATTCCTTGATTGCCTGCCATAGGTGTGGCTCCCCGGCATACATTTGCTTTGCTGTGATGGACGGCAGGGTGAGGCCAGGGTCGCCGAGATTTCGCTTTTACTCAGAGCTGCCCCCATAGAGAATTGATTCCGGGAGCCATTCTTTCCGGAAGAAATCACCGGCAATTTTGCGTTTTGGGGTTAAATATGCTACGTGGTATTGGTTTATAGTATCTCCAGATTCGGCACAGGTAATCAATCCTGTTAATCCTGTCCAAGGGGAGAATATCAGGCCTGACCCCGGCATGGTTCATTAAGTTTTGCCTTTGGCCGCGGCTCCATAACCACAGACTTTTTTGCCGTAGCAGCCGTTTTGTTCGAATTGTTATTAAAACGACACATCTATGGGGTGCTTTAATTTAATGTGGATAATTTTTTCAATCCTAAAAAATCTTAAAATCGGGACAATCTTTCTGGCCGTGGTAAGGGTGGACGATCGGATAAACATCAACACATTTCAACCCCTTAAAATCGGGGCAATGTTTTTGACTCTGCCTCTGGGAGCCCTTGTCATTCGTGTCTCCCATTCGTGGCCTCCCAGACCAATTTCCGTATATACCCACTGAAAAAATAAATCGAGGATTTTTTTGTATAAAAAACACTTAAGGTAACGATGCTAACCTATTGTTATAACAGAGAAAAGCAAAGTCCGTACACCTCATTATGTTAAATTCAATGATTTCAAGATGTTATGGTATATTTAAGTTATTATTCATATTATGTACGAAATCTTGTCTGTAATCTAACGCGGGCTTTGCCCGCAACCCAGTTTTCTGTTATTTGTTAATTGTTAATAATTGTGTAGCAGGGACTGTCCCCTGGCCGCTGAGTCCCCTGGCCGCTGAATGGTTACCTCTTCTGAATTTTTCAGGCTCTTCTATGAATATTAGATCCGCAGGAAGATAAGGGATGAGGTTCAATATCCGACCCCGGAATGGGACCTCAATGCTGGTGCCGATAATAGTGAGGGACCAGGGAGGGGGGTTTTTCCTGGCCGTGGGCCTGCATAAGCGTTTCATCGCCCATGATTCCGGCCGGGTCGCCTTGGGTTATGATCCTGCCCTGGTCCATGAGGATCACCCGGGTGCAGACCTCCAGGACCAGTTCCAGATCGTGGGAGGCCACTATGATCGTTTCTGCTGAACCGGGCATGAGGGTGATGAGCCTTCGCCGGGTGCGGATATCCAGGTACGCGCTTGGCTCGTCATAAATTATCAGCCCTGGATGCATGGCCAGGGCGGTGGCAATGGATACCATCCTCTTTTCCCCTTCCGAAAGGTGATGCACAGGGCGCTCAGCCAGAGAAGCCGCGTCCACTTTATACAGGGCCTCCCATGCCCGCCTGTCCACCTCTTGTGCATCCAGGCCCATGTTCTGCGGTCCGAAGGCTACATCCTCGCGCACCGTAGGGCAGAAAAGCTGGTCATCAGGCTTTTGAAACACCAGGGCCGCTTGCGGGTTGAATTTGCTGCCGGTGACGGGCTTCTCAAACAGCCTGATCACCCCGGAAACGGGTCTTAGAATGCCGCAGGCAAGAAGAAAAAAAGTGGTTTTCCCGGCCCCGTTGGGACCGATAATGCCCACTTTTTCCCCCCGGGTGATACCCAGATTGATATCGTGCAGGGTGCCGCCGTTGCCGGGATAGGAGAAGCTTACGTTTTCAGCTTTGAGGACAGAAGAAGATTTTACGCTCATGGGTTCAGCAGCATGCCTGAATCAAACCTTAAAGTCCAAACCATATTTCCAGTCCCGTAAATGTTCCGGCGGTCAGCACAGAAGCTGCCAGGACCGCCATATCCAGGGCAGTGACCCTGTATTCGCAAGGTGCGGCCATGCTTTGCCCATAACCCCTGAGGCGCATGGCCCGGTAAACCCAGTCGGCCCTTTCCAGGCCGCGTACCAGGAGGCTGCCGCAAAGCCAGGCCCTGGTGCGCAGCATGTACAGGCCCGGCCTGGAAGCATTAAGGCCCCGCAGGCGCATGGCGATCTGCATGCGCTTCAGGTCGCTGCCCAGCACTTCCAGGTAGCGTCCGGTGAGCAGGGCCATGTCGGCCATGATCCAGGGCAGACCCATGGCCCGCATGGCTTTTACATGGGTCAGCAGGGGAGCGGTGTGCAGGACGATCATTACCGTGATGATTATGCACAGAAATCTTGCAGCAATGAGTCCTGCGGCATGCAGACCCTCTTGTTTCAGGGAGATGAAGCCAAGATCCAACAATATGTTCTGACCGCTGACAAAAGGCAGGATAAGCACCAGGACCAGAATGATTATTGAGGGCAGCTTGAGTTTCTGGAGAATAAACCGGATGGGCAGTCCTGACATAAAAAAAAGCATCAGGGTAAAGGCCAGTATGGCACCCAGCAGGCGAAAATCACTGACAAAGGAATAGGCGAAGATCAGGACAAAAAGTCCGGCCAGCCTGCATCTGGGATCCATCCGGTGCAAAAAGGAAGACCCGGACCGGGTCGCAAGGCATGACAAACTATACTCCGTGCAGCACCCGGGGACTGACCCGCAGAAGAAAAGTTGCAGTCATGGCTGTTATGACACCTTCAATAAGGGCCAGGGGAACGTGGGCGACTATAAGCACAAGCATGGCTGTCTTTTCCACTGCCGCCCCCAGGTCTGCTGGTACGGCCGTGACCAGAAGCAGGGAGAAAAAAAGCACCGAGAGCATGATGGCCAGTGAACCGGCCAGGAAAGCAAAAGTCGCAGTCTGTTTCGGTCCTTGCCTTCCCCGGAGCCCGAACCTGAATATATAATGGGCGGCCATGGCTGGAAAGCCGATAATGACCCAGTTGATACCCAGGGTGGTCAGCCCGCCGTGGCCGAACATGGCCGCCTGAAAAAAAAGGCCGATCAAAATGGCCGGGATTGCGAAAAAACCCAGTAAAACCCCCAGAAGGCCGCTTAGCACCAGATGCACACTTGCCGGGGGGATGGGGATATGGATGAGCGAGGCCACAAAAAAGGCTGCAGTGAGCAGGGCGGCCTTGGGAATGTCCGCTGCGGGATCAGGGCGCTTATTTATTCTATGCAGGCAGAAAAAAACAGCCGCGGCACAGACTGCGTATCCGCCCAGAGTTACCGGCACAGGCAGAATACCGTCAGGAATGTGCATTCTTTTTCCTCCTGCCTCTTGTGCTCCATAGGTATAACGCCCCAAATAATATAAAGATTATTCCCACTCCCAGAGCAACCCGAAGAGCCAGGGGGATATCATCTCCAATAAACAGGAAGCCCTCTTCAAGCACACTTTTCTCCAGGTCATAAACCACCCGGTGTCCCTGACCATCGTCGGCCCTGGCCACCCTGGCCCCCAGACGGGGATCAAAATAAAAATGTCCTTCCGTATCGGTCTTCCCCTGCAAGAGCATCTCGTCCTGCTCGTCCAGGAGGGTGACCGCTGCTTCAGCAGCAGGCACCCGTCCTTCATAATAGACAAAAAGTACGCCCGGTTCTTTTTCCTGCATAAGCATGCGGTGGGCCTGGGCGCAATCAGGCTGTGAAAGGCCCATGATGAAAACCAGGGCGGCCGCGAGGCAAAGCTTTGCAGGGAGCGCAGGCGTACAAGGTATTCTGGACATGCAGATTTCTACTCCCGGATTTCCAGATACATGGAAGTATTGTAACGTACCCGGTCATAATCTTCACCACCGTATGCACCTGAGCGGTCCTCGTCCATGACGGTGGTCTTGATGAGCCAGGTTCCCGGTTCATTGAAGTCCATTTCCACCCGGCCCTGCTCATCTGTGACCAGTTCCCGGGCGCGCTCAGTGGGACTGACCACCAGCACCGCCTGATCAGCCAGCTTTTCTCCCTTGTAGGTCACCTGACCGGTAAAGCTTTCTCCCACCCTGGCATGTACACTGTCAGTGCTCTGGATTTCCACATGCAGAAAAGTGGGCCAGGCTGCGGGCGTTTCGCCGTCTCCCACCACCAGGGGGGCCTTGGCGTCATAATAACGCAGCTGCATGCCCGCCGCCGGGGTTCTGTCGGAGCGGTCCACCACGCCCCTGGATGTATGGCTGACCACCCAGTAAACACCTTCCTCCTCCGGGGTGAACCTGGCCACGTAGCGATCATTTTGCAATGCATAGTCCAGAGGGATGACTGCCCCGTCCTGATCCAGGACCACCAGCTTGGAAGCCCCCACCTGCTGGAAAAAGGAGTGTTCGTGATCGAACTTGTCCGGAAAGTGCCCCAGGGCAAACTCAATGCGCACGGGTTCGTTTACTTGCGCTTTCTGGTCCAGGTAAAGCTTTATTTCATGGGCCTGAACCGTAACGGCCCCCAGAAAAAAGACAAGGACCATGGCTGACAGGGATCGTAATAAAATCTTCATGCATATTCCTCCGCAGATAAGAGATTTAGGCGCTGCACGATGTAACGATTTTTATTTTCGTGCTACCTGGCAACAGATAGCAGTCTGCTTAAGCCCATGTCAACCCTTTAAGTAATATTTTTTTTAAATCAGAAATGCTGAGCGAGTCGTAAATAACAGGGAGCAGGGCATTTTGCCTTGTTCCCTGTTTTACGTTGGAATCAGATTCTGCTCTCGTCTATCCCGACCTTGCAAAGTCATGGGTTTGCACTTAAGTTAAAAACTTAAATATGGCAGCGTATCAGTTCAGCGCTCTGCATGTGATATGGGTACAGGCTCTTCCGGGACCCACTTGTCCTAAAAAAAGAGATATTTTAAGTACAAAATGATGCTTAAGTGGGTCCCGGAGTTGCCTGTCCCCTGCTTTCCTTTTTGCGGCTGGCCTGCCACGCGCTTCGCGTGGTTCAAAATTTTCTTGTTTTTTTATGACAGGGTTTCAGGAGTAAGCGCCTAAGGAAGACTTACGGATTATTAAATTAAGTGCGGGGAGCCAGTCCCCTTCGAGTTCAAATAAAGTTTCGCTGTAGTGTTAATGAGATTTGAACAGAAATATCATAAAGGATGTGTCACCATGAAACGATATTTCAATACTGCAGGTCCCTGTGTACCGGCTAAACATTATATGATTCCCACCAGGCGGCGTCTCAAGGGTCTGGATACTCTGATCGATCAGGAACAATATTTTGTCATTCACGCGGCCCGGCAATCCGGCAAAACCACCCTGTTGAATGAACTTGCCGGCCAATTGAATGCCCAGGGCCGCTACTATGCCCTGTACTGCTCACTGGAGTCGGTTCAGAA
>PWSL01000002.1 GCA_003563255.1 Desulfonatronospira sp.
AGCGAAACTTATGATTGACCTGCGGGGACTGGCTCTCCCCGCACTTATTTTTTCCAATAAAACCAAGATCATTTTTAATAAAAATAAGTGCGGGGGTGCCTGTCCCCAATTTGGCATAAAATTTTATAAGGTTCGCTGTAGTGTTAGCGTTTTTAAGGAAAGCCAGTCCCCGTGCTACATGCAAAGCGCTGAACAGATACCTGTTCAAAAGTAATATGGCTGCAGTGTTAAAATCTCAGTTCGAATCCGTTTTCCGCCAGGGAATCCATAATGCCGTCAAAGTCCTGCTCCATCTGCTTACGCTGCATCTCAAAACGTTGCATATCCCATATCTCGAATTTTCTCCCCACACCAGCCAAGATGACTTCCTTGTTCATGCCCGCGTAAGTGCGCAGGTAAGGAGGCACCAGCAGACGTCCCTGCTTGTCCAGGGGGATTTCCGTGGCCCCGGAGATGAAGAAGCGGTGGAAATCCCTGAATTTGCGATTGGCCATGTTGAGCTGATTAAAACTGTGTTCAATTCTTTCCCACTCAGGTAGTGGGTATCCCACGGCACAGCCGTCAAAATTGGTAAGCATAACTCTGCCCTCAGGAGAGTTCTCCATGATTATTTCCCTGAATTCGGGGGGCAGCATAAGCCTTCCCTTGGGATCTATGCTTCGCTGACTATGACCTCTGAACATGATTAGCTAACCACTATTTACCACTATTTACCACCTTAAAAGTTATGAGGCAAGTAAAAGTCAAGCATAAAATGGAATTTTTTTTCTATTCAGCTTGATTTTAGATTTTTTTTTAGTTAAGCACTCATTATATTTGAATTAAGCATTATCACTAAAAGGCGGGCTGTGCCCGCAACCCATGGATAAAAATCAGTTTTCAAAAAGGATTTTTAATATGCACACCAAGATAATCGCAACTATAGGTCCCTCTTGTAATGAAAGATTCATGATGAAGCGTCTTGTGGAGCAGGGGGTGCGGATTTTCCGGCTCAACTTTTCCCACGGAAGCGCCGGGGATTTCGAGCATATCATCAGGAGCCTGCGCAGCGTCGAGGATGAGCTGCAGCATGGAATAACCATAATGCAGGACCTGTCCGGCCCCAAAATAAGGGCAGGGGAGCTCAAGGAATCCCCCTTAAGCATTAATGTCGGGGATGAACTGTTCATGGGTCCTTCGGATTACATGGACAGCCATGATCCGTATCTGCCTTTCGACCACAAGGAGATCATCAAGGATCTGAAGGCGGGTGCCGAGGTCCGGGTCAGTGACGGAGGCTTAAGCTTCGAGATCCTGGAGAAAAACGGAGAGGTGCTCAGACTCAGGTCTGAAAACAGCGGCATTATCACTTCGCGCAAGGGCATCAACTTTCCCGGCCTCAAGGCCTCCATTGCAGCTCTGACCAACAAGGACCGCGAAGACCTGGCCGCCGGCCTGGACATGGGCATAGACGCGGTGGCCATGTCCTTTGTGCAGTGCCCGGAAGATGTCTCCAGCGCCAAGCACGTCATAGAGAAAACAGGGCGCTGGATCCCGGTGATCGCCAAGCTGGAAAGACAGGTTGCAGTCAACCGCCTGGAGGAGATTCTGAAAATCGCCGACGGGATCATGGTGGCCCGGGGAGATCTGGGCCTGGAATGCCCACTTTCTTCAGTGCCGACACTGCAAAAAAGGATCATCGCCGCTTGCAACCACTCTGCCAAGCCGGTAATTGTTGCTACCCAGATGCTTCTTTCTATGGTCAGCAACCCTATGCCCACCCGGGCAGAGACCACAGACGTAGCCAATGCCGTCCTGGACGGGACCGACTGCCTCATGCTCTCGGAGGAAACAGCCATCGGTCAGTACCCTGTGCAGGCGGTGGGCTACATGCGTGAGATTGCTGAAGAAGCTGAACAGTTTTTCTTTGAACTGGGCACCAGTCCTATAGAGCCCAAAAAGCAGGTTTCGGAAAACTTCATCGGATACAATGCCTGTCTTCTGGCTGAAAAAATCAGGGCCAAAGCACTGGTGGCGCATACCGATTCCGGGGCAACGGTAAGGCTGATCAGTTCCTGCAGGCCCAGGCAGACCATTTTCGGACTGAGCCCCAGGTGGGACACCCAGAAGTTCATGAATTTTTCCTGGGGGGTGGTGCCGGTGCACATACCTGAAGAACCCCATGATCATCTGCAGCGTACAGAGAAATTCGTAGAGGAGTTTTCAGGCTTTATGAGCGGGGAGGACTTGATCATAACTGCTGGCCACCCCAAGGCCGGGGTGGAAAGCTCACCCACCAATCTGCTCAAGATTTACAGAAAGTAGGGGATGACTGATACACAATCACCGACAGCGTTTATTTCAAGGAATAGTGATGAGTGTTAAACAGATGGACAGTGATACTCTAAATGAAGAATATTACCAGGTTTCCCCGGATATTCTGGCCAGTTTCCCCAAGTTCCGTCTGCCCCTCAACCTGTACAGATTCAAGGAGGACGTTGGGCAGTTGCAGCCCTATTACTATGCTGACAGGCGTCTGGACCAGAACATGCAAAAAGACCTGCAAGCTTTATCAAGTAAGGGTCAGATTTTTGTTGCCCGTTCAGACCACAAAATTTATGCCAAGCACATCAGCAGGCAACTGGATCTGGTGCTGGTAGACAAAAACCTGACCACCGGGGAAGTGGTATACATCATCAGACAAGCCCTGACTGATAAGACTTCAGATTTTTTTGATCAGCCGGTGCTGGTGGCCCTGGAAAAGTTAAGGAGTGATTGTCTGGTAATGACTCAATACCTGTGGGAAGACCACTTCAGGGTCAATAACCTTCTTAAAGTGCTGCACCCTGATTATTCCTGGGCAAAATTGTGCTACAACAGCACCGTCCTGGGTCTGGCACTTTTCATTGACGGGCAGAAGGACGGCTTCAAACGCAAACACCTGGACAACCTTGCCCTGGGACTTTTGACTCATATGCTGGGTATGTCCAAAATCCCGGCCTTCATCCGGGAAAAAAAGACCAGACTGTCCATGGAAGAGCAGGACAAGATGACCAACTATCCCATAGTTGGGGCCGGCATTATGCGCAAGCTGGATGTTATGGAGGAGGCAGTGCTCAAGTGTCACCTGGAACATAAGGAACTCCTGGACGGATCAGGAATTCCCAGGGGAATCAAGGAGCCTGAAATCAGCTATTATGGAAAACTGGCTGCATTGGTGCATGCCTTCTGGCAGGATTACTTAAGCCAGGGCACCGGAGCTCAAGACATCTCCAAGAGCGTGGAAGAACTGGCCCGGGCTAAAACCAAGTACGATGCCAAGCTGTGCAGTAAGCTGCGAAGAATTTCCCAGAATATTAAAACTTTTTCTCAGGATTGATCAGGTTTCGCTGTAATAGGCCCTGGAGCTGTTTTTTTCCGCTACCATGACCCAGTCCAGGTAGATTTTCCTGCTTTTTAGACGGGATTTCAGACCCTGGTAAACGAAGCAGGCCAGATTTTCTGATGAAGGGTTGGTCTGCTGGAAGTAGGGCAGGTCATTGAGATGTTTGTGGTCAAGTTCCTCAAGTACCGCCTGCAAATTTTTTTTCAATTCTTTAAAATCTATGAGCATGCCTGTGTCGGGATCCACCTTTTCCCCGCATACCTGTGCTTCCACCAAAAAATTGTGTCCGTGCAGGTTTTCGCACTTTCCCCCGTAGTTATGTAATTGATGCGATGAACTGAAATCCGAGCTCACCCGGAGACAATACCTTGGTCCGGCCATGTCCTCTCCTAGTTTTGAATTAATAAAAAAGTCTGCAGATTGTCAGGGTTTGATTATTGATTTTTACAGGTGCTGTCAATTCTGGAAATACTTGAGGCTTTTGGGCCGGGCATTGCAGGTGCACTTATAGGGTGCACCTGCAAAAAGTCGGGGAATGAAAAATTCAGAAATCAACAATCTATATAACTCTTTGATTTTACTGACCTCTGACCTCTGATCTCTGATCTCTGACGTCTGTGACTGCAAAAATGACTTTTTGCAGTCACATCTTTTAGGGTGGATTTCAGGAGGCAGTTGCACTAAAAGCCATCCATGACTATCCCCGAAGATTTTGATCTTGAAAACTATGAATACGAGCTGGATCCGGCCAGGATAGCCTCCTGGCCCACCCCGGACAGAAGTCAATCCAGGCTCCTGATTCTGGACAGGCAGGGTGGTGAGCTGCAGGAGGACAGGTTTGAAAACATTGACCAATACCTGGAGTCGGGCTCGCTTCTGGTGGTGAACACTTCAAAGGTGCTGCCGGCAAGGCTCATGGGCCGCAAAGAAAGTTCCGGGTCTGTGGAGTTCCTGCTTCTAACCCCGCTGCCTCTTATAAGTCCGGTCATGGAAAACGGGGAAAAAAAGGCCCGGGTAGAGTGCCTTGTCCGGGCTTCCAGACGCCCAAGGCCCGGGGACTGGGTTTATTTCGCGGAAAATGTGCGCTTCAGGCTTGTGCAGGACCTGGACCAGGGCAGGGCCAAGGGTGATCTTTTCTGGACCGGGGACCTGGGGCATTTTTTCGTGCGCTACGGCCATGTACCCCTTCCTCCCTACATCAAAAGACAGGATGAGCCCCAGGATGTCAACCGTTATCAGACCGTATATGCCCATCCGGACAAGCAGGGTTCTGTGGCAGCACCCACCGCAGGCATGCATTTTACTCCGCAGCTTTGTCAACGGCTTGAGGACCTGGGCTGCATGTGGGCGGAGGTCTGCCTGTACGTGGGATACGGCACTTTCAGCCCGGTGAAGTCCGCGGATATAAGGCAGCATGTGATGCACCCGGAGTACATCGAGGTGGGATCCCAGGCTGCAGAGAGCATCCGGGCGGCCAGGGCACAGGGACGCAAGGTGGTGGCCGTAGGAACCACCACGGTGCGCACCCTGGAGAGTGTCTGCAGGATGAAGGGCCGGGTGGAGCCTTTTACAGGCTGGAGCGATCTGTATATCTATCCTGGGTTTAAATTTGAAGCTGTGGACCAGCTCATCACCAACTTTCATTTGCCCAAATCATCTCTTTTAATTATGGTATCCGCTTTTGCAGGCAGGCGAAAAATACTGCACAGCTACCAATACGCCAGGGAGAAGGGTTTTCGTTTTTTTTCCTACGGCGATGCCATGTTTATAAAATAAATTTATTTGATCGGGGGGAGGATAGATGTCCAGGGTGATAATTCGCGAGGAAAGGTGCAAAGGGTGCCTTCTGTGTACCCTTGTTTGCCCGGTGGATATGCTGGAGCAGGCGGACAGGCCCAACAGGCAGGGGTACAAGGTGATCCGGGTGAAGAACCAGGATATGAGCGTGTGCAAAGGATGCGGGTTCTGTGCCGAGATATGTCCCGACGAGGTGTTTGTGGTTTACCGCAGTAAAAAGGACAGGGCCGGCGCTGAAAACCTGGAGGAAGAGCATGTCTAGGATATTCGTCAAGGGCAACGAGGCCATCGCCAGGGGGGCTGTGGACGCCGGCTGCAGGTGCTATTTCGGCTACCCCATAACTCCCCAGAACGACATACCCGAGTATCTGTCCAGGGTCCTGCCCGTATCAGGAGGGGAGTTCATCCAGGCCGAAAGCGAGATCGCAGCGGCCAACATGCTTCTGGGGGCAGGGGCCTGCGGGGTGCGGGCCATGACTTCATCCTCAAGCCCGGGTATATCCCTGAAGCAGGAGGCCATATCCTACATGGCCGGCAGCGATCTGCCCGGGGTCATCGTAAATATCAGCCGGGGCGGGCCGGGACTCGGGGATATTGGTCCTTCCCAGGGGGATTATTTCCAGGCGGTAAAGGGCGGCGGCCACGGGGACTACCGCCAGATTGTGCTGGCCCCGGGCAGTGTGCAGGAGGCTTATGATTTGACTTTTGAGGCCTTTGACCTGGCTTTTGAGTACCGCAATCCGGTAATGATCCTTGGGGACGCCATCCTGGGTCAGATGATGGAGCCCATTGACACCCGGGAGCCAGCCGGTCCGGATCTCCAGGAGGCGGCCTCCTGGAGGCTTGAAGGCTCGGGGGAGCGCAGTCCCCGTATCATCCGGTCCCTGCGCCTGGCCGAGGGTACCCTGGGCAGGCACAACCAGGACCTGCAGGAAAAGTATATAAAGGCCCGCAAAGAAATCCGGCATGAAGAGTTTTTAACCTCTGACGCCCGGCTTGTGGTGGTGGCTTTCGGTTCCATTGGGCGCATTGTCAAGTCTACAGTGCGTAAGCTGCGTAAAGAGGGCCATATGGTGGGGCTTCTGCGTCCCATAACCCTTTTTCCTTTTCCTGCGCCTGCTCTGCAGGATCTGGCCCGCCAGGGCAAACGCTTTATGACCATTGAGCACAATATGGGCCAGATGGTGGAGGATGTGCGTCTGTCCATCTGCGGGCTTGCTGAAAGCGGTTTTTATGGACACCTGCCGGGCAACCTGCCTACCCCTGAGGATTTCGAGGAGCCCATACTCAAGGAACTTACAGGATAAACGTGCTGGTGTGCCGGGGTATTAAAACCCGGCAGGTGATATTTTTATGCCCGCAAAGTGGAACCTGGTTTAGGATATTCAAGGAGCAAACAACATGCAGGAAGTACTGGCCTACAAATCGCCGGATATTCTGGCGGATGTGCCCACACATTTCTGTCCGGGCTGCCATCACGGCATTGTACACAAGATGCTGGCCTCCGGACTGGAAGACGCCGGGCTGGCTCAGAAAAGCATATGCGTGGCTGCAATCGGCTGCGGAGCCTTTATCTACAACTACGTACTGGTGGATACCCTGGAAGCTCCCCATGGAAGGGCTCCGGCAGTGGCCACCGGGGTCAAGAGAAGCTCACCGGACAGCCTGGTGCTGGTCTATCAGGGAGACGGGGACCTGGCCTCCATCGGCCTGGCCGAGATCATGCACGCCGCCAACCGGGGGGAAAAGATCACCGTAGTCTACGTGAACAACACCGTCTACGGTATGACCGGGGGGCAGATGGCCCCCACAACCATGCTGGGTCAGAAAACCACCACCACCCCTCTGGGCAGACAGTCCGGGTCTGATGGTTATCCCATGCAGATGACCGAGATAATGTCCAGGCTGCAGGGGGTAAGTTTTGCAGCAAGAGTGGCTGTAAACAACATTAAGAATCTGAAAAAGGCCCAAAAAGCCCTGCGCAGGGCCTTTGAGGTCCAGGAACAGGGTCTGGGCTTCGGTTTTGTGGAGTTTCTGGCCGCCTGTCCCACCAACTGGCGCATGAATGCCCTGGATGCCAATGCCCGGGTGGACAATGAGATGATACCCTGCTTTCCCCTGGGGATACACAAGGATGTTGCAGGAGAAGCACAATGAGCGTGTACCAGGACGTAATAATCGCAGGTTTCGGGGGCCAGGGGGTGATGCTCATGGGCAACCTGCTGGCGGTTTCAGCCATGCAGTCCGGGCTGCATGTGACTTATATACCCGTATACGGTCCGGAAATGCGCGGCGGCACAGCCAACTGCACCGTGGTCATCTCGGACCAGGAAGTGGGTTCACCCATTGTCAAAAGCCCCTGGACCCTCATTGCCATGAACCGGCCTTCCATGGAAAAGTTTCAGCCCCGGGTGAAAAAGGGGGGCACAGTAGTGTTCAATGCTTCCCAGGTGGAGCCCGGGCTTGCCGACTCAAGCCGTCTTCACGCCAGGGGGATAAAGGCCAACGACATCGCCGACGATCTGGGCAATCCCAGGCTGGCCAATATGGTGGCCCTGGGGGCATATGTAGAGGTCACCGGGATAGTTCCCCTGCAGGTGGTCAAGGACAGTCTTGC
>PWSL01000107.1 GCA_003563255.1 Desulfonatronospira sp.
ACCCTGGACAGATCCAGGATGTCCGACAAGAGGCGGGTAAGGCGGTTAGCAGCGGCAATGCCCAGCTCAACGTACTCATTTTGCTCATGGTCCAGATCAGTGATGGACTGCAGAAGCTGCAACATGCCCAGAATGCCGTTTAGAGGGGTGCGCAGTTCGTGACTCATGTTGGCCAGAAACTCGCTCTTGGCCTGGTTGGCTGCTTTGGCCTGTACCTTGGCCTGTTCTTCTGCATTCAGGCTTCTGGCCAGTTTAAGATTGCTCCAGCTCAAGGTGGAGATAAGGGTGGCAAAACGGGCATAGAATTGCATGACCTGATCCACGGTCTTGCGGTCCCAGCGCGGGACTCGATGTAGAGCATCGATGTATGTTTCCTCGTCAAAACCGTACCTCCTGGCCTGGGATCGAAATACGTCCTCGTCCAGGACTTCGTCCTTAAATAGAAATTGTCCAAGAAACAGGTTGCCCAGGTGATTGCCGCCCACGACAATAGGGGTGGCAATATCCCACATGTTGTTTTTGCACTTGTAAAGTTTGAATTCACCCGGGGCAACTCCAGAGGAAAGAACAAGATCGCTTTTCAGGCAGTTTTGAAGGGTTTCAGGGTGCCGGCGATGAAATTTGACGCAGATATCCTGCCACCCTGTGGCAACGAGTACGTTCCCCTTGAGGTCGACAATAGCGACGCCTATATTGGTTAAGGCAAAAAAATCGTTCATTAAGGCCTGGACGCTTTCTACATCCAGGATATCGCCCAGTTCCAGCGTACCGATATCGCCTTCAGGCTGGAGCATGGCTTCCAGTTTGGCACTAACCCGGGCCTCGCTCTCCCGCAGCGCCTCCTCGGTCTGTTTGCGTTCGGTGATGTCCGAAAAAGAAACAACAACCAGATACGGTTTTGCATAGTCAGGTTTGAAAATCGGACGGGTGTTGATTTTCAGCCAGGTTATGGGCTGATTGTTGCGCTTGATCCCCATAATTACATTGTTACAGGGTTCTCCAGTGCGCAAAGTGTGTTGAGAAGGGAAATCGTCTCCAACATACTCGGTTCCATCTTCGTGAATGAATTTTGTATCAAAAACCTCTGGTGTTTGACCTCTGGCATGTTCAATATCCAGTCCGAAAATCTCTGAAGCGGTTTTATTCCAGTGCACGAATTTGTCCGAGGCATCTTTCAGAACTATTCCCTCGCCCACAGTTTCATTAACTGTCCGAAACAGATCCCCGCTCTCCCGCAGCGCCTCATCTGCCTGTTTGCGGTCGGTGATGTCCGTAACAAACCCTTGGTAATGAACAATACTTCCGTCCTTGTCCCGTACTGCGCGGGCATTCATGGATCCCCAGAACTCGGTTCCGTCCTTACGCCTGAACCGGCATTCATAATTCACCAATTCACCCTTTTCGCTCAAAAGAAGTTTGAACTCTTCCCTGTCAGCAGGATCGGCATATAATTGTGACGCAAGGTCCGTGACCGACTCCATCATGTCCTGCGGTGAATCATACACTAACATTCTGGCCAGAGCGGGATTGACAGAGAGTAACTTCCCCTCCGGCGTGGAAGTATAAATACCTATGGGGGCGTTTGTGAACAGATCCTGACACTGTTCCGGGGAGGGAATGGAAAAGTCTTTGAAAGCGGTGTTCTGTGACATGATTTGCTCCAAGCAGGTTTGGGTAAGACAATAAAAATACCTGAAACTTCACGCTAGACTTGTTGCCAGGGCCATGGGCAGTCCCAGCCTCCCATCAAATGATGCTTTCGAATGGTATTCCTTTCAAGCTCACTTTCTGACTACTGCTACAATAATAGCCGTTATGTCGCCTGCAGTATCCTGCATACTTGAAAATAGCCTTTTGCAGGTCTTTTAACCGTAATGGCTGCAAACCCCAAACGAGTCTGATGAGTAAAAAAACTGCAGAAAGTAAGGCAACCCATTCAGATTATCTCTTGTTATCAAGCAGACCCTTCAGGGACTGGACAAGGTCCATGAGCATATTCTCCAGGTGTGGGCTTTCCTGCTTTTTAGACTCTTCATGCACTTCTGTGGCTTGGTGCGTTATCCTGTTGATACATAGGGTGCCAGTAGCTCCTTTCAACTTGTGGGACAGCCGGTTTATCTCCTGAACGTCTCCTTCTTTCCAGGCTGTCTCAAGACCGCTTATGTAGCCCTGGGCTTCGTTATGCACAAAGCTATCCATCATCTCCCGCCATATTTGCGTATCGCCCATAAAACGCATGTACACCTCATCCATATCCACAACATCGTGCAACTTTGCATCCAAAGCTGTCTCTTCTTCTGGGTCTTTTGACGGCCCTGCCTGCCCTGAGTAAACCAGCCTCTGTATTTCCTGCTTCAATCCTTCAGGATCCACAGGTTTGGGCACATATCCGTCCATGCCTGCCGCAAGAAAACTGTCTTTTTCTTCCTGCATGGCGTAGGCGGTTAAAGCAATAATCGGAATTCGGTTATGGGATTCAGGGATTGGGGAATTCTGGGATTCAGGGATTGAGGAATTCAGGGATTGAGGGATTTGGGAATTCAGGGATTGAGGGATTTGGGAATCCAGGGATTCAGGGATTGAGGTATACTGGGATTCTGATCGATCCGTCGCTCCATCGCTTAAGTCGCTCCCTCGCTCAGCGGCGCGAATCCTTTGCGTGGCCTCCATTCCGTCCATGCCCGGCATCTGTATGTCCATGAGTACAAGATCAAACCGGCCCTCTTGATACGCCTGCACTGCTTCCTGACCAGTGTAAGCCGAATGCACCCGGTGACCATCCTTTTCAAGCACAAAGCGGATATAATCATGATTGAGCTGCACATCCTCGACCAGCAGAATATTCAGAGGAGCTGATCTACTCTCTTGTGGTTCTGTTTTTTGAATATGCACTGCCGCATGCTTCTGGCCCACAACCTCAAAAGGAATTACAGCAGCAAATGTGCTGCCCTCTCCAGGAGCGCTTACAACACTTATGTTTCCACCCATCAGCCGGGTTAGTTGCCTGCAGATGGTCAGCCCCAGGCCTGTACCCTGGTGGCTCTTGTTGAAAGAGCTGTCCGCCTGGGTAAAGCTCTCAAAGATATCTGTCAGCTTATCCTCCGGGATGCCCGGACCAGTATCCTGCACCTCGAACCTGACAACCTGCCTGGAAGAATCATCCTGGCTGTCAGCAGGCCTCGCTCTCAATGTCACCTGGCCATGACTGGTGAATTTCACAGCATTGCCCACCAGGTTGCGCAGTATCTGCTCCAGGCGACTGGCATCCCCCAGAAGACTATCCTGAACTCCCGGGTCAACGCTTTTGGACAGCCTGATGCCTTTATTCTCTGCCTGAGCTGCGTACAGTCCCTGCACCCTGTCCAGCACGGCAGACAAAGCAAACTCCCGGCTGCTGAGCTCCATCCTGCCTGCCTCCACCTTGGACAGGTCCAGGATATCGTCGATGATCCGCTGCAGGGACCTGGCCGATTCCCGGGTCATATCCATTATACGCCTGCCGTTCTCGCTGCTTATCTCTGATGCCAGCATCTCCATGGAGCCCATGATACCTGTCAGCGGAGTGCGGATCTCGTGGCTCATATTGGCCAGAAAAGTTGATTTGGCCCTGTTTGCAGCTTCAGCCTGCTCTTTGGCCTGAACCAGTTCCTGTTGGGCCTTTTCCAGCTCTGAAATATCTATAGACACCCCGAGGGTACCCATCCAACCGTGCACATCAAAAGGATAGACAGTGAACAGGCACGGAAATTGTTCCCCGCTTTTGCGCACCTGCCAGGCCCGTCCATGCCAGGCCTGACCCTGGGCTATTCTTGCGTGGATCTCTGGAAAAATTTCTATATCCTCCTGGGAATGCAGTATGGCAACTGACCTTCCGAGCACTTCCTCCCTGTTGTAGCCAAAAAGGTTTTCAGCGCCCGGGCTGAATTCCCGGATCAGTGCGTCCTGCTGGTCCGCAGTAGGCTCTGTCATCACGAATGAAACATTCTGCGCAGCCTTTAGAATCAACTCCAGCTTTTGCTGTTGAAGCTTCATCTCCGTGATATCTCTGCCTACACTCTGGATTTCGACTATGTCCCCGCTGTCGCTGAATATGGCACTGTTCTCCCAGTGTATCCAGTAAAATCCGCTCGGAGTCACTAGTCTGTGGGCTATCTGCACTCTGTAAGGATGCTGATGTACTTTTTCCAGATTTGCTAAAAGATCTTCAAAATCATCCTCATGCACGTAAGGAATAAAGGGACTTCCCAGAAGTTCTTCCCTTTTTTTGCCAAAGATCCGGCAACAGGTATCGTTGACATATGTAAACAGGCCATCCCTGTCTATTCTAGCTATGGCATCATGCTGGGATTCCACCAGGCTGCGGTAGCGCTCTTCGCTCTTTTTAAGGGCTTCCTCCGCCAGCTTCCGGCTGGTTATATCCCGCAGCTGCTCCACAATCTTGACCACTTCCCCATGCTCGTCCACAATAGGTACACTCCGGCAGTCGAGGTATATATCCAGCTCCGGGACATACTTCTCCAGTTGAGCTAGTTCTTTAGTGCACAAGGCTATTCTGGTGGCGCACTCCTCGCATTCCCTTTCTTTGCCTATAAGCTCGAAACACTTTTTGCCTCGCACCTCCTCCGGGGTCTTATTCAGGACCTGGTATCCAGTCTTGTTGTAGCGCTCGATACTGTGATCCGGGTACTGGATAGCCAGTATATCTGGAATGCCATTGATAATGGCTTCCAAAATATTAACCTGCTCTTTCAGCTCCTGCTCCAGCCTTTTACGCTCGGTTATGTCCACCCCTATGCCCAGTACCCCTTTAATCCTGCCATCTCCACCGGCAAGTGCGGATTTTATGGTCTGGAGCATATGCTTCCGGCCGTCTTTATAGGTCACTTCCTCTTCAAGATGACATGGATCATATCCGCTCAAAACCATGTCATCGCTCTTTTTACATACAGCCAGCTCCTTAGATGTCAGGCTTACAGAATCAGTGCCGAACCCGGTTTTTTCCCGGAAATATCTGTTGACCAGCAATGGCGTCTGATCATGATCCACCACCCAGACGCCCACAGGTGCATTATCGAAAATTGTGGACAGCAGGGCCTGGCTGTCCCGCAGCGCGTCCTCAGCCAGTTTGCGCTGGGTTATATCCCGGACAAATTCGATGACTCCCCTGATCTCGCCTGTTTCCGAATTCCGCAGGGGATAGCTGTATATTTCCAGCCACTGATCTGTCCCCGGCAATCCGGGAACCACTTTACTTTCCACTTTTCCGCTGCGCATGCAGGCCAGTGAGGGGCACCCGGGACAGGCGTCTTCCCGTTGATGAAAGGCCTCAAAACACTTCTTCCCTGCCAGGGGAGCACTGTCCTTGTACCACATCTCCATGACCCTGTTGACGAAGGTGATGTTCAGATCCCTGTCCAGAACACTTATGCCGTCCTTAATGCTTTGAAACAAATCCGTGAGAAACTGCTCCTTTTCCTTGATGCTCTTCTCATATTCCTTGCGCCGGCTTATATCGCTGAACACCACAACCGACACGGCTCCCTGTTCATCATCCTGCATGGGAGCAGCAAAAACCTCCACTGGAAACACCTGGCCGTCTTTTTGCTGAAAGTATTCCTCAGCTCTATACTCCTCTCCCCTGCTTACCGTGCAAAAAAAGGGACACTCTTCAAGGGTACTCCTGACTCCTTCTTCATCAAAGTGATAGTGAAACAGGTCATGGGCCTGGCTGCCCAGCAGCTCTTCCTGGCTATACCCCAGAATCGATGCGGCTGCCGGGTTGGCAAAGACAACCCTGCCGTTCCTGTCCATGACATAAAGCCCCTCACCCATACTGTCGGTAACGGATTGAAGCCATTTCTTCCCGGACCGAAGTCTTTTTCTTTCCGCAGAAAGTTTTTCTGACTGCTGTAGTATACGCTCCAAAAGCATCTCCCGGCGGCTGAAAACCCAACCACCGGACAGAATTAAAAAACCCAGCAGAAAAGTTACCGAAGCTGGAAATACTGCAGCCTCAACCAGGAGATCTTTCCAGTGCGAGGCCTCGATGTCCAGACCCAGTACAGCCATGACCTCACCGGTTCCTGGATCTGCCACCGGCACAAAAGCAGACACCCATTCCCCCCATTGGTCAGACAAAGGACCCTCAGTGAATGGCTGGCCATGGTCAAATACTCTTGATAATTCACCAGAAGCTACCAGATACAACTCTCCTGGCCCGGCAGGAGGAAGGTCGCCTTCTTCAGGCTCTGCATAAGGAGTATCCACAAAGAAAAAGACATTGCCATCCTGATTTATGCCCATGAGATAGAGGTCAAAATATGGATATACAGCGCTTTGCTCATAATACTGCTCAATACGGAACAACTGCTCCACCAGGGCCTGGTAATCAGGATTTGCCTTGTCTTGCTCGCTGCCTTCCAGTGATTTCAGCCGGTCCAGATGGATGGAGTTCTTTATCACCATGGCCTCATGGACCAGGTTCTGCTTTAGCTCAAGATCCTTACTGCTGACAACCCACCAGGTTGCACCAGCCCCGGCCAGAATGACCAAGAGGAGCAAGCCCAAAGTGTACAAAACAATTTTTCTACTGTGTGTGGAATGGATAAAATTCATAACCAGCATCCTGCATGAATTAAAACTGTAAACGATCAGAGGACCGGGTATCGGCCTGGGACTGTCCCTCACTTATTGTCCCTCACTTATCACTTATTATCCCTCATCGAGACTGCAAATGGCGTGACCGGGGACTGTCCCTGCTAATCACGTTGGAGTAAAGCTAAACCTACAATGAAACTTATTTGTGCCTCAAGGGGACTGGCTCTCCCAGTACTTGTTTAATAAGGTCTGTTTTTTTCTTCAACAAAAAAACAAGGGCTGGGGTGCCTGACCCTGCTTTCCATTAGAAATCAAAGTTCGAAAAGACACCCAGACCCTGAAGGAAGGCCAGGAACAACTATCCCGCTACATGACAACCCTGGGCTGCGACGAAGGCTGGTTAGTGATCTTTGACCGGCGCGTAAAGCCTTCCTGGAAAAGCAGGCTGTTCTGGAAAACCGTAAAGGTTGACCAGCACACTATTCACGCCGTGGGGTGCTGAAGTTTTTTTAATTTTGAGCAGTAGCGCGGAGTGTCTGTTCCCTGTTTTCTTTGAAAGCACTAATGCCGGCTTGGCCCGCAACCCAAAAAAAGATATTTTAACTGCCTGTTGGCCCCTGTTGAATGGCTGCGCCTACACTTCGTGTATTCAACTGGGTAAAAAGATTTACCCGGTTGAATACGGCTTTGCCGTAGACTGAAGGTCTATTCAACACATGACGATTTGAGCACGGCTTCCTGCCCGGAGGCTTACAGCCCGGAGGGGGCTGGCTCTCCCGGCACTATAGTTCCGGTCATATGACTTGATACTTAATTTGTTTTATCGAGAGCGGCACCATCTCTTGCTCATGAAGGTCATCTGTGGCACGGTCAAAATACTTTTTCAGGGCAAATATTATTACTCTCTTTTCCTCTGGTGTGAGCAATTTGCCTTGCCCCATAATTTGCTCCTTTCTGTAATAATCAGCTTCAAGGGCTTAATATATTTAATTTTTTAGATTTAAAAAGTATCAAGTCATATGACCGGAACTAAAATTTATCTAACGCGGGCTCTGCCCGCAACCCAGATAAGAAAAGAGTTTTTAGCCCACCCCAGTAAAATGGGAAGAAATTTTACGGGGCAGGCAGATCACACCCAGTGAAATCCGTCCCAGTGAAACCCCCTTTG
>PWSL01000442.1 GCA_003563255.1 Desulfonatronospira sp.
TCCCTGGGTGGCCTGGAGACAAGAGGGTCCGGCCGGACCCTGATTAACTCCCCTCCCGGGGAAAAGCTGTCCAGAAAGATAGTTGTTTTCACTGGACCGAATACAGCCAGCGCGGCAGAAGCTTTTGTCTCGGCCCTTAAGTTTCACGGCACGGCCATACAGATTGGCCAATCTACTTATGGCAAGTGCAGCACCCAGACCCGGATTGCTTTGTCCGATGGGTCAGTTCTGCAGCTGACCAACGGACGTGTCCTGGGACCTGAAGGAGTCTCCTGTTCTCCTGAGGGGTTGGAGCCTGATATCAGTGTAGCCGGCAGCAGGCTTTACGACACAGCTTACCTGGTCCGAAAGGCCCTGACCTTATTGAGTACTCAGGATGCTCTACCGGAAACCAGGCAGGAATATACGCTGCAGCAGGTGGCTGATGAGGGAAGGCTCACTGTAAGAGCCCTGCGCGCCTGGGACAGGCTGCCGTCCGGGCATGTAAACCTGGTTCTGGATCTTGTTGAGCACGATATGGACCTTCTGGGGGCCAACCAGGATCAGGTCCAGGCCTGGGCGGATACAGCCCGGGACTCGGATGACCCGAATCTGGCCAGGCATGCAAGGGAACTGGAGTCCCTGGCGGAATACATGAAAAGCAGTTCCTGGAAGTAATCCCGGTTGTGTATGCTTACCCTGTTTAAGGAGTGAACAGTGTGAATAATAATTTATGCCTGAAATTTTTTCTGCAGCACTTGCCCTGTATAGGCTTGATAATCTTTATAACGTTGCTTTCGCCTTGCCGGGCAATGAGTTCGGTGGATCCTGTTCTGTACACCGACAAAGAACTCTGGGCCATTGGCAACCTCTGGAAACAGACTGAAGCCGCCTGGGATGCCGAGATGCAGGCCTACCGGGATAACCTTGCACAGATTGAAAATTCACCCATGTCCGAGACCCGGAAGCAGTATTTCATGCAGCGCGAAGTAAGCCGGCACAGAGCAGTGTCTCAGGAGCTCGGTCGCAAGAGGCATCAGGTGCATCAGGCAGTGTTAAACGAATCCAGTGCCAGGGCCGGTAATTCCCGGAACATTCTTCGCCAGCGCATAGACGCCTCCCTGGGAACAAGTATAGACGACCGGGCCCACCGCGGACTGATGGGGGATCTGGATGCAGCAGGAGGAGCCATTGCAGTGGATAATGTGGAATCCGTTCTGCAGGATATGGGGCTGGACCATTTAACGGTTACCGACAGTCCGGCAACACTAGAAGTCGGTGCTCCGACTCCCTGGGGGGACGACCCTTTTGATCTTACAGTGCATAAACAAGGCCTGCCGGCCCAGGTAGGCAGCGAATACCACCGTATCCAGATTGAAAACCATGCCCGGAACAAAGAAGTTTTTGTTTCCGCCTCCATGCGTGATCCTGTTACCGGCAAAACCCGGGCCGCAGCAGGATACGTTGAGGTCCAGGATCACCTGAAAAAGGCTTCCGGAGGACTTAGCTCCAGTGCAGGAGATCTGGCTAGAAACCCTGAACTCATGCAGCCCATGGCTAAAAGCGTGGATAAAACCTTGAGAGTCAGTGAACTGCCTGATGAAGAACTGGGTTCAATCTTAGAGCGTCACGGCATACGTGAGAGTCCGCAAGAGTTTCGCAGGAAACTGCAAAATATAAAGGAAGCCCGCACTGTGGTCAGTGATCCCTCTGAGGCCGGACGTATGCGTCAGGCTGCAGCAGAAATTTTTGACTCTGCTGAATCCAGAACACTGCAGCGTGCCAATCAGGAACTCAGGTCCAGGGAAGATGCCCTGCGCCGTATAGATGAAAACATGCGCCGACTGGACAACATAAGTGACACAGAGGCCACAAGGCTCAGAAAGGAAAGACTGCGGCAATCCTACCAGCAGCGACAGAGTGCACTGCGTCAGGAAATAACAGATTCCAGGGCCAGAATGCAGGCCACTGCCGCTGCCAACGGCAGAAAACCGGTAATTGAACTGACAGGCCCGGAGACCCCGGCCGGGCCCACAAGGATGCAGCAGCTGGGCAGTGGGGCACGCAGAGCAGCCCAGGTTTACGGTACTGTTACTGATTTTACGGATATAGGTCATCTGGGACAGACCCTGGAAGACTATATGGAGGGGGATGCCAGCCTTTTTGATGTGGCCCGTCAGGGCCTGAGGGTACCGCCCTTGTCTGCTACCCCTGTGGGCATGGTCGCAGGTGGAGCGGAAACCATAGTTGGAACAAGCAAGAGAATGGGACAGAGCATAGTGGATGCCAGGGACGCCCACCTGACAATCAGGCAGGCCAATGAGAACAATCTGGCTGCCTACCTGACCCAGTGGGAAATCCGTTTCAGGAGGGCGGGCATGGACCCGGGAGAGGCCAGGGCATACGTAGCTGCTTCGGTAGAGGCGGGAAACCTGGACGTCCTGGAAGCCAGGGCCGAGGCCCTGCGTGCCGCCGGTGCAGAGATAGAATCGCCGGAACTGGTGATAGAGGACGGGATAGGACCTGACGGCGGCAAGCTGTACATGCTCTATAACCTCGGGGATGTAGTGTACGGGATGGGGGAGTCTGTCTACAGCGGAGCTGCTTATACCATCAGAGCCCCCGGGCGGATCGTGGAATCCTGGGCAGAAGGGGAACTGGCCGAGGCGGTCCTGGAATACGACAGCCGCACCGCTGAAGCGGATATGCGCGTACAGATGTTCAGAGCTCTGCGTAATGCCGGCATTGAAAGAGATAAGGCCCTGCAGGCGGTTAATGAAGGCGGCAGCTTCATGAGAAGTGTTTTTCAGGAGGCCAGAGAGCTGCAGGAGCAGGCCCGGCTGGAGCAGGAGAGGCTGGAAGCTGAAATCCTTGATCTGGAGCAGCGCATAAACCGAATCCTTTCGGAAATCAACAGGCTGCGCTGGATGGATATTACCGTGCACACCACACCTCCATCCCCCATGAACATTCCTTATGATCCGGATGCAGATGAGGATATGGTTTTTGAGGTGGAAATAAGCCTGGGGGGAGGTTTTCAGAACACAGTCAATCGCATCCGGCATGGAATCCGTGACGCCGCAGGGCAGGACCCTGATGTCAGCGTGACTTATGAGATATCCCTTCCCGGCGCCCAGGAGACGGAGCCGGGCCAGTGGCTGGCTGAGATCCCTGCAGTACCCGAGGCGTACCCTTTTTTAGTGGATATTGAGGTGAATATATCCGGTCTGGACGGACACTTTTCCTTCATGCAGCGCACGGTTCGGCGTCAGACGGGAGACGTCCTGCTTCTTCTGGCAGCAGAGGAAAAAATCGAGTTCCAAGAAAGCCAGTACAGTTTCACCGATGGGGACTATGAGCCAGTGCATGCTGTTGTCTCGAATCTGAACCCGGACAGCACTTACTATTATTACTGGACCTTTATGGAGCAGGACGGCATCACCGAGATCCCCGCCTGGAAGCTGCACGCCATCCTCGAGGACAGCGAAGAGCCCCAGAGTTTTACGGCTACTGTCAGCCTTGCAGACATAAGGACAGGTCTTCTTCTGGATGAAGACCAGGCCATGGTGCATGTGCATCCCGTGGAAATTCTAGAAGAAACCATCACCATGGATCTGTTTGAGAACCGTACCTACTGGACCACTGCAACACCTTTTGCCAACGATCCCACGGTCAGGTTTCCAGAAGCCACAATTATAGCCACCCCCGGGATTTCAGGAATACAGGAAGAGATATCCGAATACAGTTCCGACTGGGAGAGGCTGCAGGAAATGCTTCACCCCAAGGAGTCTGTGGAGGATATTATGAAGCAGCACATGCAGGCGGAACTGGAAAAAATGGGTATGGAACTGAGTGAAGCACAAATGGCTCAGGCTCTGCAAATGGCCGGCGGTCTTACAGGTCTTGCAGGAGAGCAGGGGATTGAGCCGCCGGACCTTCTGGGCAGCGGATATGTTTATCCAGGAGAGCCGGTAGAGCTGGACCTTACAGTTTCCGTGCCCATGCCCCCGCGGTTCAGGGTTATGTTTCCTTCTCCGCAAGGAGCAGCGTCCCTGGATGCCGAGGTGCGTGTCAAACACTGGATGCTTTCCACAGGGTTTATGTACAGCCCCAGGGTAAGGGGCAACAATGCCGCAACCTCTATTTCCTGGGTTCCGGAACCTGATGAGCACACCGAATCCTTTTCACTGGAGCTTATTACCAATTACAGCATTGATTTTTTCAAGGCCGGGACAGATGAACCCTTGGTGGAGGACGGTATACCCTTGAGATATGACCCCATGACCACATATTTTACCCTGGGATTTTTCTTTTTGCCGTTAAAAGAACCCCCCGGGACGCTGGAGACTGATTAGCAAAATGGTTCAGGCCCGGACTTTCCGCAATCCAAGAGAAGTCTGTACCCCGGGCTGATAAGAGTAGGCAGTGCAGGCAACGCCAGCATTTCCAGGCTCCAACCTTTTTGGGGAAGTAGTTCATCATGCACGATTATTTATTGTTTTACAACAAGATATGGCCGGGCAAGAGTAATGTAGTGCTCTTGGTGCTTGTATTCTCCTGCCTTGTCTTCCCGCAGAAAATCCACGGGGACTGGAATGATCCGTTGCAGGGTCTGCCACAGGTGATGGAGTTCGGGGCTTATCTGCCTGACCCGGATGAAGAGCAGGAAGCGGTGGTCACCCAAATCTGGGTCAGAACAAGTGCTTCAGGACATCTGCAGCTTCTGGATTCGGCAAAAAGACCGGTGGCAGGTGATGAGTCCAGTTCCCCGGTTGTCTTTTTCCAGGTTTTTCAGGACCCGGATCACGCTGAGGACCAGGCCTTTTTCGTCCAGTTTGTACCCCAGGGGAACAAACTGGGAACCCGGAGGCTGATCAGGGTTCACCCGGGAGAAAACATTTATATTTCTCTGGACCGGGGCCTGGCTGATCAGAGCTGGACCCTGAACAGGGTGCGAATGCAGGACTTTGGTCTTCAGGCTCAGGAACTTGAGTCAGTTGTATCCGTGGATTCTGTTTTTGATGAAGAAGCCCTTACACAGGAACTGGAAGAACTTCTTCGAGTCTCGACTGTTCACCCGGGCGAAGATCCTGCGGGCAAAGTACATGAACAGCTGGGCCAGACTGAAGATTCCGCTGCTGCCGGGATGTTCAGTAAGGGTATGGATTTCATGGGCCGGGGAGAATATTCCCGTGCACTGGAGTATTTTGAACAAAGCCAGGAAATGGAGCCCACTCCTGAACTGGCAGACAGAATCAGGCGGCTTCGCTCTTATATCGAGCTGCAGCAGCAGTAAATGCAGGCGTGTTTT
The DNA here is from genome assembly GCA_003563255.1 of Desulfonatronospira sp. Classification (GTDB taxonomy): domain Bacteria; phylum Desulfobacterota; class Desulfovibrionia; order Desulfovibrionales; family Desulfonatronovibrionaceae; genus Desulfonatronospira. The sequence goes on from PWSL01000442.1 coordinate 5,291, forward strand.
TTTGTTTTTTCTGAGCAAAGCGTAATGAATACTGCAGAGGTATCTGCTTTGAAGTTATCTGGATGCAGGTAAAGAGAGTCTTCCGGTTAAGGCCGGTGGATAAAAGGAGTCCAAAATGGTTAAAGAGCTAAAAAACAGCTTTGCCCCTGTGATTTTTATGATGTCCTTAATGTTATTGCTTTTTTCAGTAGGTGCTGCAGCAGAAAAGAGCGAAACTGTTAAACGATGGATGGGTGGATTTTATCTCGATCTTCCTGCAAATGCGCTGCCTCTGATGGAAAGGGATGACTTGCTGTATATTCTGGGTATTGGCCCCATGGGAATTCCAGAGGATATTTCCGTTGAAGATGTCAAGAAAATGCCAAGAGGAGGGGTTGGGCTGGGACACGAACCTCCTCCGCGCGGTCATTCTGAAGCTGGCTACAGGGCTTTTTATAAGGATTTTCAGGAAATGCTGCCTGAGATGAGTATTGATGAACCTGAATTTGAAACTTCGTACATTACCCTGGCTGGAGAGGAGGCATTCCTGGTCAAAGCCATGTTCACAATGCAGGAAGATGCTCCGGATGGGACTTTTGCCTCACATCAAACCTGGGCGGTCGCAGTGAATAAAATACCTGATGTAGAGGGCAACTACCAGATGTTATTTATCATGGCCAATGATCATCTTTTGAACCAGCATCCCGGTTTAATTGAAAGCATCCTGAACTCCGCAGATGCTGACAGCCCCCCTCCACTGGAGCTGGATTCCTATTTTACATACAAAGAGATTGGAGAACGGGAGTTCAACGATTTCCAGCCGGTGATGCTGCCGGGCAGGTATGCAGTTTTGGTGGACCGTTCCCGGTATGTGGTGCGCATCTATGACCATGGGGGAGAGGTGCAGCATGAATGGAGCTTTGAAGAGCAGGCCACCAAAGATAATCTTGCTGTAAGACGCATAGATGCAAGGGCGGAAGACGATGGCCACCTGCTGATTCTGATAGGCAGAAATAATGAGAACCCGGATGAGGTTTTAAGATTCAGTCCCGCAGGAGAGCTTGTTGACCGCTTTTCACTGGATCTGTCGGTGTCTGGTAAAGATGAACGTTTGTATGCTCACTACATAATCAGCTCAAATCAGAAAGGTCTTTTAATAGGTGCGGAATCCAGATCGAGTGATGCAAATGGCCCTTTTTTAGTCAACTTTTCAAGGGATATGCAAGTTCAGGCAAAGTTGAATATGGACGGTGCATATCCTTTTGCTCTTTTTCCTGACGGAAACATTCTGGCAGTCTATGAAAATGATGTAGAGGATTTTTTTGTAAAGGTGGACCAAGAAGGCCGGCGTATGGAGACCTGGGGCTTGCATGGCTCCGGTGCTCCGCCTGTTTATATAGATGACTACAATATGCCGGACTTTGACCACCTGGAAGTTGATAATGCCGGCAATATCTATGCCCAGGAAAGATATTCCATCTGGATTTATGACAGAAGCGGGCGTTTACTCCAGGTAGTACCCACCAGCAATCAGGCGGGCAACCGCAACGAACTGGCTGTGGGACCGGAAGGCCATGTTATGCTGGTAAATACCGGCAGGTGGCCGGGGCCTCTGACTGCCGGTCCTGCAGTGTTCATGTATAAAAACATAGAACCTGCTGAAGTCAGGGCAATTGAAATGCCGGCACCTGTACCTGAGTATTCTGAAGACATGGAAAGCAGCGAAACAGTCATGGGTGAAGACACTGCTGAAGAGGTGGATATTCAGGAAGGATTCAGCCGGGAACTTTTGGCCCTGGCCAGCCAGGAAGGGCTCACAGTACGGGCATTCAGGGCTTTTGAAGATGTGCCCCCGGGATTTAACTCCCTGGCCATGCATTTGAGGGGGCAGGGCAAAGATCTCCTGGGCGCAGATATAGATCAAGTAGAAAAATGGATCAGCAGCGCTGACAGCCTGCGCATGTCAGCAGAACATCAAAAGACCTTAAAGGAGCTGCACGAAAAAATGAATAAGGTCATGCAGGCGGCAGGTGTATCTTAATGAATTAGATGGATATGTATCTATATTAAGGAGCCAATAAAAATGAAAAGCACGCATAGAGTATATCAGATAGTGTATATTTTCTCCTGCATGATGATCTTAATTCTGTCAGGGTCTTTTTTTACAAAATCAATAGCATCGAATGAACATTCTGAATTTAAGATAATAGATACTAATCTGTCTTTAACCCAGGATGTTAATTATGAAAAAGATATTTTAATGTTGAGTGGCACTGTTAATCTGAATGGACATATCCTTACTGCTTCCGGATCTATATATCATGTGGGTGGAACAATTAATATCAATGAAGGTAAACTGATTATTTCTCATGACTACCGCCTGCAAAGCATGGAAAAGGATGATGAGGGGAACAAGAAAGACAGCAGCGGGTATCTGGTTATGACCGGGGAAAATGATTTTGTATTGGTTCAAGGTGATTTCATCACTCAGA